>NZ_JBYTAH010000116.1:0-14873 GCF_058787975.1 Cupriavidus sp. FW305-26 | reverse complement strand
GGCGAGGTGCTGATCCAGACGCGCTACCCGGACACCCCGGCATTGCAGGCGCTGACGCGCCACGACTATGATGGATTCGCGGCCACCCAGTTGCGCGAGCGGCGCCAGGCCGGGTTGCCCCCGTTCTGCTACCAGGTGCTGGTAACCGCCGACCACGGCCAGCTGGAGCGGGCGCTGCAGTTCCTGGAAGTGGCGCGCCGGCATGCCGAAACCTGCGAGCTGGCGGCCGAGGTGCAACTGCACGATCCGGTGCCGATGTCGATGGTGCGCATCTTCAACCGGGAGCGTGCGCAGATGCTGGTTGAGGCCACCTCGCGGCCGGTGCTGCAACGCTTCGTGGCTGAGTGGGTGCAGACTTTCGCAGATGTGGGGACGGAGGCAAAAGGGGTGCGCTGGCAGCTTGAGATCGACCCGTTGCGGATCTGAGTCAGCTGGCGTGGCAGTGAAAGGTGCAACCCTGGCATTAGGGTTTCCGATAGGGTTGCACTAGGTTGCACCTTGGTGATTTTCGGGAGTAAGATCGCGCCAGCTCACAGGCTGCGGCCGGTCGCGCGCCCGTGCCTGCCGGCATGGACGAGGTAGCACCGGCGGCGGCTCCAGTCTTTCGGAGAAATGCCCGCATGGCCACCACCACTCTCGGCGTCAAGCTCGACGACGCCTCGCGCGACCGCCTCAAGCGCGTTGCCCAATCCATCGACCGCACGCCGCACTGGCTGATCAAGCAGGCTATCTTCACCTACCTCGAGCAGATCGAGCGCGGCCACCTGCCGCACGAGACCGGCGCCGCCGGTAGCGCCGACGCGGATGGCGCCGACGGAGCCGAGCTGGTCCATGGCGATGCGCCGCAGCCGTTCCTGGAGTTCGCCCAAAGCATCCAGCCGCAATCGGTGCTGCGTGCTGCCATTACCTCTGCCTATCGCCGCCCGGAAGCCGATTGCGTACCGGTGCTGCTGGAGCAGGCGCGCCTGCCGCAGCAGCAAGGCGAGGCCGCCATCAAGATGGCCAAGACCCTGGCCACGCGGCTGCGCGAGCAGAAGGTCGGCAGCGGCCGCGAGGGCCTGGTGCAGGGCCTGATCCAGGAATTCTCGCTGTCGTCGCAGGAAGGCGTGGCGCTGATGTGCCTGGCCGAGGCCCTGCTGCGCATCCCCGACAAGGCCACCCGCGACGCGCTGATCCGCGACAAGATCAGCGGCGCCAACTGGCAGTCGCACCTGGGCCAGAGCCCGTCGCTGTTCGTCAACGCCGCCACCTGGGGCCTGCTGCTGACCGGCAAGCTGGTCGCCACCCATACCGAATCGGGCCTGACCAAGGCGCTCACGCGCATCATCGGCAAGGGCGGCGAGCCGCTGATCCGCAAGGGCGTGGACATGGCGATGCGCCTGATGGGCGAGCAGTTCGTCACCGGCGAGACCATTTCCGAGGCGCTGGCCAACGCGCGCAAGTACGAGGCCGAAGGCTTCCGCTACTCCTACGACATGCTGGGCGAGGCCGCCATGACCGAGGCCGACGCGCAGCGCTACCTGGCCTCGTACGAGCAGGCCATCCACGCCATCGGCCAGGCCTCGCGCGGGCGCGGCATCTATGAGGGCCCGGGCATCTCGATCAAGCTGTCGGCGCTGCACCCGCGCTACAGCCGCGCGCAGCATGAGCGCGTGGTGGGCGAGCTGTACGAGCGCCTGAAGTCGCTGACGCTGCTGGCACGCCAGTACGACATCGGCATCAATATCGACGCCGAGGAAGCCGACCGCCTGGAGATCTCGCTGGACCTGCTCGAGCGCCTGTGCTTCGAGCCCGAGCTGGCGGGCTGGAACGGCATCGGCTTCGTGGTGCAGGGCTACCAGAAGCGCTGCCCGTTCGTGATCGACTACCTGATCGACCTGGCCCGCCGCAGCCGCCACCGCCTGATGATCCGCCTGGTCAAGGGCGCCTACTGGGACAGCGAGATCAAGCGCGCCCAGCTCGACGGGCTGGAGGGCTACCCGGTCTACACGCGCAAGGTCTACACCGACGTGTCGTACATCGCCTGCGCGCGCAAGCTGCTGTCGGTGCCGGACGCGATCTACCCGCAGTTCGCCACGCACAATGCGCATACGCTGTCGGCCATCTACCAGATCGCCGGCCACAGCTACTATCCCGGCCAGTATGAGTTCCAGTGCCTGCACGGCATGGGCGAGCCGCTGTACGACCAGGTGGTTGGCGCCACCGCGGACGGCAAGTTCAACCGCCCGTGCCGCATCTACGCGCCGGTCGGCACGCATGAAACGCTGCTGGCCTACCTGGTGCGCCGCCTGCTGGAGAACGGTGCCAATACCTCGTTCGTGAACCGCATCGCCGATGACACCATCTCGCTGGACGAGCTGGTGGCCGACCCGGTCGCCGTGGTCGAAGCCATGCACCGCGAAGAAGGCGTGCTGGGCCTGCCGCACCCGCGCATCCCGTCGCCGCGCACGCTGTACGGCAAGAGCCGCCCCAATTCGGCCGGCATCGATCTCGCGAACGAGCATCGCCTGGCGTCGCTGTCGTCGGCGCTGCTGGCAGGCACCAGCGAGCGCTTCGTGGCCGAGCCGCTGCTCGGCGCCGAGGTACCGCGCGCAGCCGACGCCATCACCACGCCGGTGCTGAACCCGGCCGACCACCGCGATGTGGTGGGCCATGTCACCGAGGCCGGCCAGGCCGAGGTCGACGCCGCGCTGCAGGCCGCCATCAACGCCGCGCCGATCTGGCAGGCGACGCCGCCGGACGTGCGCGCGGCCGCGCTGGAGCGCGCCGCCGACCTGATGGAAGCCCAGATGCAGTCGCTGATGGGCATCATCATGCGCGAGGCCGGCAAGACCTTCTCCAACGCCATCGCCGAAGTGCGCGAAGCCGTGGACTTCCTGCGCTACTACGCCGCCGAGGTGCGCCGCAGCTTCGACAACGAGACCCACCGTCCGCTGGGCCCGGTGGTCTGCATCAGCCCGTGGAACTTCCCGCTGGCGATCTTCACCGGCCAGGTGGCCGCGGCGCTGGCCGCCGGCAACCCGGTGCTGGCCAAGCCCGCCGAGCAGACCCCGCTGATCGCCGCCGCCGCCGTGCGCCTGCTGCGCGAAGCCGGCGTTCCGGCCGGCGCGGTGCAGCTGCTGCCGGGCCGCGGCGAGACCGTGGGCGCCGCGCTGGTCGGCGACGCCCGCGTCAAGGGTGTGATGTTCACCGGCTCGACCGAAGTCGCGCGCATCCTGCAGCGCAACGTCGCCGGCCGCCTCGACGCCGCCGGCCGCCCGATCCCGCTGATCGCGGAGACCGGCGGACAGAACGCGATGATCGTCGACTCGTCGGCGCTGGCTGAACAGGTGGTGGGCGATGTCCTCAGCTCCGCTTTCGATTCGGCCGGCCAGCGCTGCTCGGCGCTGCGCGTGCTGTGCCTGCAGGAAGACGTGGCCGACCGCGTGCTGGAAATGCTCAAGGGCGCCATGCAGGAACTGAACATGGCCAATCCGGACCGGCTCTCGACCGACGTCGGCCCGGTGATCGACGACGAAGCGCGCGGCAATATCGTGCGCCATGTCGATGCCATGCGCGCCAAGGGCCGCCGTGTCCATCAGGCCGACCCCAACGCCGCGCAGGGCGCCAGCTGCCGCAACGGCACCTTCGTGCCGCCGACGCTGATCGAACTGGATAGCATCGAGGAACTCAAGCGCGAGGTGTTCGGCCCGGTGCTGCACGTGGTGCGCTTTCCGCGCGCGGCGCTGGACACCATGGTCAGCCAGATCAACGCCACCGGCTACGGCCTGACGCTGGGCATCCATACCCGCATCGACGAGACCATCTCGCACATCGTCAGCCGTGCCCATGTGGGCAACCTGTATGTCAACCGCAATATCGTCGGCGCCGTGGTGGGCGTGCAGCCCTTTGGCGGCGAAGGCCTGTCGGGCACCGGCCCGAAGGCGGGCGGCCCGCTGTACCTGCACCGCCTGCTGTCGGTCTGCCCGCAGGACGCGGTGGTACGCAGCGTGCGCGCGTCGGAAGCAGGCGGCGGCGCCGAGGCGGCCACGCTGCGCGACGAGGCCGCAGCGGCCTTCCAGGCCTGGGCCAGGGCCGAGCTGCCGGCGGTGGCCGCCGCCTGCGAGCGCCTGGCCGAGGCCTCGCCCTCGGGCCTGACCGTGACGCTGCCCGGCCCCACCGGCGAGCGCAACACCTACACCCTGCTGCCGCGCGAGCACGTGCTGTGCCTGGCCACGCAGGAGGCCGACCTGGCGCTGCAGCTGGGCGCCGTGCTGACCGTCGGCGCAGACGCCGTATGGCCGGAAAACCCTGTCAGCCGGGGGCTGTTTGCGCGCCTGCCTAAGGGCGTACAATCGCGCGTCCGCATGGTGGCCGACTGGACCGCGGCGGACATCGCTATCGATGCGGTGCTGCACCACGGAGATTCCGACCAGCTGCGCACGGTGTGCGAGCAGGTGGCGGTGCGCCCCGGTCCGATCATCGGCGTGCAGGGCCTGGCGCAAGGTGAACCGAATATCGCGCTCGACCGTTTGCTGATCGAGCGCTCGCTTTCGGTCAACACCGCAGCCGCGGGCGGCAATGCCAGTTTGATGACGATCGGCTGAGGCAACCCTCGGACCTCGTCATGTCGAAGCACGCAGCGGTGGCGGCGATCCCGCCCCGGTTGCGTATTGAAGCAAGGTGCGGCACTGCCAGGCTGCACCGCTATAACTGCCGGCAACGGCACCACATCGGCACCATTTGGGACCCAAGGAGATCTGATGAGCTCGACATTCCACAAGACGGCAATGACCGTTGCCCTGACCCTGGCTGGCCTGACCGCCGCCTCCGCCGCGTTCGCGCAGGCCCAGGAAATCAAGCTGGGCTTTGCCGGCCCGATGACCGGCGGCCAGGCGCAGTACGGCAAGGACATGCAGAACGGCATCGTCCTCGCGATCGAGGACATGAACGCCACCAAGCCCAAGATCGGCGGCAAGGAAGTCAAGTTCGTGCTGGTCTCAGAAGACGACCAGGCCGACCCGAAGACCGGCTCGGTGGTGGCGCAGAAGCTGGTGGATAACGGCATCCAGGGCATGCTCGGCCACTTCAACTCGGGCACCACCATCCCGGCGTCGATGGTCTACAACCGCGCCGGCATTCCGCAGATCGCCATGGCGACCGCGCCGGAATACACCAAGCAAGGCTTCAAGACCACCTTCCGCATGATGACCTCCGACACCCAGCAGGGCTCGGTGATCGGCGCCTTCGTGGTGAAGAAGCTGGGCGCGAAGAACATCGCCATCGTCGATGACCGCACCGCGTACGGCCAGGGCCTGGCCGACGAGTTCGAGAAGGCCGCCAAGGCCGCCGGCGGCAAGATCGTGCGCCGCGAGTTCACCAACGACAAGGCGGTGGACTTCAAGGCCGTGCTGACCAACATCAAGCGCAGCAACCCGGACATCATCTTCTACGGCGGCGCCGAGACCCAGTCCGCGCCGATGGCCAAGCAGGTCAAGGAACTGGGCATGAAGGCCCCGCTGGTGTCGGGCGAAATGTCCAAGACCGACAACTTCCTGAAGCTCGCCGGCCCGGCCGCCGAAGGCACCGTGGTGTCGCTGGCCGGCCTGCCGCTGGACCAGATGCCTGGCGGCTCCACGTACGAGAAGAAGTACGAGAAGCGCTTTGGCTCGAAGGTGCAGACCTACTCGCCGTACGCCTACGACGGCGCCACCGCGATGATGTCGGCCATGGTCAAGGCCGGCTCGACCGACCCGGCGCGCTACCTGCCGGTGCTGGCTGCTACCAATATGCAGGGCGTGACCACCAAGACGCTGGCGTATGACGCGCGCGGCGACCTGAAGGATGGTGGTATCACTGTCTATAAGGTGGTTGGCGGCAAGTGGACGGTGCTGGAGACGGTTGGCGGGAAGTAAGCTGCTGGCTGGTTTTGGTTATGGGAGAACGCTGCCTTTGGGTGGCGTTTTTTCTTTTGGGGGCTTGGCGGCAAGCCTCCCAAACAATTCCGTATCTCCCCCATTGGCGCATAATCCCGCACTCGCACATTTTTTCAATCCATAGGAGCAGTACGTGTCCGAGCAGGAAGCCAGCTACGACCACGCCATCGGGCTAGCCAACCAGGGGCGCTTCACCGAAGCCCTGCAGATTGCCGACCAGCTGTCGCAGGCCCGCCCCGAGGTGGTTGATTTCGTCACGCTGCGGGCGCGGCTGCACTTTGACAACGGTGACGCCAACGCCGCGCTGGCGGTGCTGGACGAGGCGCTGGCGCGGCTTGACACGCTGCCGCTGCCGCTGCAGCCGCCGCACCGCTGGGCCTCGCGCGGGGTGATCGCGCACCGCTACGGCGCCATGCTGATGAGCCTGGGCCGCGATGCCGAGGCGCGCCCGTGGCTGCATGAGGCCGCGCAACGCGGCGGCCTGCTGACGGGCGAATGGGCCGCGCATTTCCACGCCGGCCTGGCCGCGCTGCGCATGGGCGACATGGCCGCCGCGGCACGCTACTGGCATGACCTGATGGTCCGCAATCCCGACCTGGGCGCAGATGACATCGCACCGCTGGTGACGGACTACATCGCCCGGGCCGAGGCCGCCGGCGTTCCGGTGGAGCCCCTGATGCGCGTCTGCCTGGGCCGCGTGGCCCTGGACAACCCGCATCTGCTGGAGCTCGATCCCGCAGCCGGTGACGCCGTGGCCGCCGACCAGGCCGCCCGTGTGCTGGCCGAGCACCCTGACCACCCCGAGGCGCGCCGCCTGCGTGCACCGCTGCGCCATGGCGTGGGCGACGTCCAGGGGGCACTGGACGACCTGGCGGTCTACCTGCGCCAGGTGCCCGACCCGCAGAGCCAGGTAAGCGAACTGGCCTGGCGCCACCAGCTGGCGCAGCGCGCCGACAGCACCCAGCCGGCCGATCGCGAGCCGTGGCTGCGCTTCACGCTGACCGACCAGTCCGACGACGGTGCCGGCTACTACCGCGCCGCCATGGCGCTGGGCGAGTTCATCGACGAGGTGCCGGCCGCCGAGGCCGCGCTGCGGCCGGTGCTTGTGCAGGCCGGCCGTGCCGGCGTGGCGCGCTTCGACCAGTATTTCGCCACCGGCCAGGGCGATGCCGCGGGGCACGGCGGCAATGCCGACCCGCATGTCTATTCGCTGCTTTGCCGGCTGCTGTCGCGCAGCCTGCCGGCCGACGCCGCGCACGTGGACGAGCGCATCGCGCTGCACCAGCAGGGCATGGCCGCCAGCGAGTTCATCGATCACTGGATCGACCTGCTCGACTGCCACGCCGACGCCGGCCAGCACCAGAAAGTGGCCGAGCTGGCCGGCGAGGTGCTCAACCGCTACCCGCTGGAGCGTAACCCGGCCGACGTGACCTGGGCCTTCAGCCGCATGATCGCGGCCTGGAAGGCCATGGGCGGCGCCGAGCCGACCGAGGCCGCCCGTGCCGCGATGATGCATATGGATGCCCGGCTGGACGCGCTGCCGGTGGAAGCCCGCAGCGAGGCCGCGCACCCGATGGCGCATGCGCGCGCGCACTTTGCCGCGCTGCTGCAGGCGCAGGTGGCCGGCATGGACGAGCACGACCGCACCGATGCCCTGGCCGAGATCGAGGCCCAGCAGCGCCGCGCGCTGCTGGTCGAGGACGCCTGGCTGTACAACCGCTTCGGCCAGGTCTGGCGCGACGCGGGCGAGCCCGAGCGCGCGCTGCCGCTGTTCGAACAGGCCGTGGCGCTGACCGAGGGCGATCCGCTGGACCAGGCCGGCCCGCGCGTGCAGCGCGGGCTGGTCCACCATGCAGCGCGGCGCCACGATGCCGCGCTGGCCGACTTTATCGCAGCCTTCGCCGTGCGTGACGACTGGGATGCCGAGGTGTACCTGCGTGCGGTGCAGTCGGCGCTTGGCCTGGACCAGCGTGAAACCGCGCTGGCGTATTTCGAAAAGGCCCGCGCCCGCGGGGCCGCGCAGGGCTCGACGCGCACTTTGTACGCACAGGTGGAGGCCGCGCTCAAGGCAACCCGCCCGATGTGGAAAGTCTGGGGCGTCTGAAACGTCGCTCCGGGCCGCCGAACGGTCTGAACATGTAAGGGATGTAAAAAACGCCATCCGGAGATGACGTTTTTTGCGTGCAGATGACAGAAGTTGTGCGCGCGTTTTGTGCGGTGTCGGACAATCACTGACATGGATTGTGAAGTGCTTACATTACCATGTCGCCATGAATGGACTGAGCCAACTTTTTCCAAGCCTCCCGCTCGCGCCCGGCGGCCTGTTCTGGGTCGGGCTGGCGCTGGTCGGCGCCGGCCTGGCCGGTGAGCTGAGCCGGCGCTGGCTGCGCTGCCCGCGCATCGTCGGGTATGCCGCGGCGGGGCTTTGCGCCGGCATGCTGGGGCGCGGCATCGTCGACGAGAACATGATCAACCAGACCCGTATCCTGATCGATATGGCGCTGGCGCTGGCCTTGTTCGAACTCGGGCATCGCCTCTCGCTGACCTGGCTGCGCGCCAACCGCTGGCTGCTGCTGACCAGTGCCTTTGAAAGCCTGCTGACCTGGGGCCTGGTGGCGGCGGTGCTGCAATGGATCGGCGCCTCGCCCGGCGTGGCGATCCTGGCCGGCGGCATCGCGGTCAGCACCTCGCCCACCATCGTGCTGCAGCTCAAGAATGAGTTGCGCGCCGACGGCCAGGTCACCGAGCGCCTGATGGCGATGGCCGCACTCAACAGCATCTACGCCGCCGCCATCGTGCAGGTCGCCACCGGCTGGCTGCATTCGGAATACGGCAACCTGGGCGCGGCGCTGCTGCATCCGCTGTACCTGCTGGTGGGCTCGTGCCTGCTGGCGTGGGTGGTGGGCAAGCTCGGCCATGCCATCTATGACCGCATGTCGGCCGACGACCACTACAGCTTCCTGGTGCTGGTGGGCCTGGTGCTGTTCACGCTGGCGCTGACCCGGGTACTAAAATTGTCGATGCCGCTGACGCTGATGCTGGCCGGTGTCGTGTTCAAGCACCAGGACAACCAGCCGCATGTGTGGCCGCCGCATTTCGGCAGCGCCGGCAGCCTGCTGATCATCGTGATGGTGGTGTCGCTGGGCCTGCCGCTGACGGCACAGGACTGGGCCGTGGGCGGCGTTTACGCCATCGCGCTGGTGGTGCTGCGCCATGTGGCCAAGCTGGCCGGCGTGGTCTCGCTGGGCTCGTTCTCGGGCCTGAGCCTGCGCCAGTGCATGGCGCTGGGGCTGGCGCTGGCGCCGATGTCGGGCCTCGCCTACCTGCTGATGCATGACGTGGCGCGGCTCTACCCCGGTACCGGCCAGCCGCTGGCGGCCATCATCCTGTGCGCGCTGGCAATCGAACAACTTTTCGGTCCGGTGATTGCGGCCTGGGCGCTGCGCTACGCAGGCGAAGTCCGCGTCGACATCCGGGCCAATGGAGGAGGGCGCTGATGTCGCTCGAAACGTTCAAGCACTCTGAGGCGCTGACCTTCGGCGTGGAGCTGGAGCTGCAGCTGGTCAACCGGCATGACTATGACCTGGCCCCGTTCGCGCCCGACCTGCTGCGCGCGCTCAAGGGCGCCGAGCATGCCGGCGACATCAAGCCGGAGATCAGCCCGTCGATGATCGAGATCAGCACCGGGATCTGCCACACCTACCAGCAGGCGCTGGAAGAGCTGACCGTGATGCGCGACCTGATGGTGGCGGCCTCGCGCTCGCTGAACCTGGGCATTGCCGGCGGCGGCACCCACCCGTTCCAGCAGTGGGCCGACCGCACCATCTCGGATTCGCCGCGCTACCAGTACATCTCAGAGCTGTACGGCTACCTCGCCAAGCAGTTCACGGTGTTCGGCCAGCACGTGCATATCGGCTGCCCCAGCGCCGACGAATCGCTGTTCCTGCTGCACGCCATCGGCCGCTATGTGCCGCACTTTGTGGCGCTGGCGGCATCCTCGCCCTATGTGCAGGGCGTGGATACCGGCTTTGCCTCGGCGCGGCTGAATTCGGTCGCGGCCTTCCCGATGAGCGGGCGGGCGCCGTTCCTGCTGACGTGGGACGCCTTCACCGCGTATTTCGAGAAGATGCGCAATACCGGCGTGATCGAGAGCATGAAGGACTTCTACTGGGATATCCGGCCCAAGCCCGAGTTCGGCACCATCGAGGTCCGCGTGATGGACACGCCGCTGACGGTGCAGCGCGCCTGCGATATCGCCGCCTATATCCAGATGCTGGCGCGCTACCTGCTGCTGTCGCGCCCCTTCATGCCGCAGGAAGACGATTACCTGGTGTACACCTTCAACCGCTTCCAGGCCTGCCGTTTCGGGCTGGAGGGGGAGTACGTGCATCCCAACGAACTGACGCGCATGCCGATCGCCGACCACATCCTGTCGATCTGCGACGCGCTGGTGCCGCACGCCGAGGCACTCGGCTCGCTGGAGGCGCTGGCCAATATCCGCGCGCTGGCCGAGCGCCGCGACGGCGACGCCGAGTGGCTGCGCCAGGTCGATGCCGATGCGCGCAGCCAGCGTGAAACGGTGCGCAAGGCGTGTGACCGGTGGGCTGCCTGAGGCTGCGCCAGGCTGCCCCTTGTCTTATTTGACGCTGTAGCCGCGCCCCTGCATGCAGGCGCCCCAGGCCTGGTAGTACGAGCCCATCGCCTGGCTGGTATTGGCCGCCGCCTGCTGGTTGGCCGCGTTCGCCTGGCGGCGCGACTGCCGGTGCGCCACGCCGCCCCCCACCGTACCCGCTGCAGCGCCGACCGCCGCACCCTTGCCGGCATCGCCTGCCATCGCGCCCACCACCGCGCCCGCCGCGGCGCCGCCCGCGGCACCCCGCACGCGCTGGCCGCTCTGCGCCTGGGCCGGCGGCGGGGCGTTGGCGGCCTGTGCCGGATCCACGCCGGTCTGCTGCTTGGCCCAGCTGTAGCAGGCGCCGTCGTCGCTGGCCTGCTGTTGCTGACTCTGGCCCTTGGCCGGATAGGCCATGGGCTTGTTCTGCGCCATGGCCTGAGCCGGGATCAGCGCCGGGGTCAGCGCGATCGCCGCGGCCAGTACGCCGAGGCCACGGTACAGCTTGCGATGCGGGCATTGCTTCATGATGATGTTCCCCCACGGGTGTCGGCTACGCGACGCTGGACGCACCGACCGGTGCGCAAGTGGCGAGCCGTTCTGTGAAGGCCAGTATTTGCGGCACGCAGGGGTAAGTCAAATCAGCGTTTTGACGGCCCGATGTTATTTGTTTGTAGTGGGTGGCGGGGACAGCAGGAACGCGACCGCTTCCTGCCACCAGGCCGTATCGACATGCCCGGCCCAGTCGTTATGCCCGGCGCCGCCGATCACCGCGAGCCGCCGCGGTTCGCCCAGCGACGCATAGAGCGCCTGGCCGAAGCGTGCCGGCACGATGGTGTCGCGTTCGGCGACCGCGACCATCACCGGGCGGCCGAAGCCTTCCAGGTTGGCCGCGCTGTCGTAGCGGTCGCGCAGCACCCAGCCGGCCGGCAGCCAGGGATAGTGATGCGAGGCAATATGCACAAGCTTGTCCCACGGCGTGATCAGCAGCACGCCGGCGACGCTCTCGCGCTGGCGCGCCGCGGCCGCTGCGGCCACGCCCGCGCCCAGCGACTCGCCGACCAGCAGCAGCGGGCCGCCGAACTGGCGCCGGGCCAGCGCAATCGATTGTTCCGCGTCTGCCACGAAGCTGCGCTCGCCGAGTGCGCCGGTGCGCGGGCCGTAGGCCGGGTACTCGGCCAGGATCACGCGAAGGCCCAGCTTCGTCAGCGCGCTGGCGTAGTAGCCGCGATGCCCGGCGTGCCCGGCATTGCCGTGAAAGACCATGGCGGTGGCGCGCGCCGGTCCGGCCGGTTCGGCGACAAGGCCGCGAAAGTCCTGCGGCCCCGGCCAGGCGCGCAGCCCGGGCGAGACCATGGCGTCGACCGAGGCTTTATCGGGAAAGTAGAGGAAGTGATCCTGCATCATGCTGATTCCGGCAAGCAGGACCAGTCCCGCACCGAGCCAGCGCAGCACCCTGCGGCGAACCGATTCAGTCCGCGGCGACACCAGCCGCGCTGGCGCCGGTGCCGGGGCGATGGCAGGCATGGCAACGCGCTCAGGCGCAGGCGAACACCGGTTCGCAGCGCACCTCGGTCCTGACCGAGTTGGCGATAAAGCAGGCGCCATGCGCGGCGTGGTGCAGGGCATCGAGTTCTTCGCGCGTGGGCTCGCGCTCGCCGCCAAACGTCACCTGAGGGCGCAGCGTCACCACGGTCATCGCCGTCTGCCCGTCCGCGTTCTTTTCCATCACACCGGTGGCCGCATCCAGGTAGCGGTCGACGACAAAGCGTTGCTTCGCCGCCAGCGACAGGAACCACAGCATGTGGCAGCTGGACAGCGAGGCGATGAACATCTCTTCGGGATCGACCGCGCTCGCATCCGACATCGGCAATGGCACCACATGGGGTGATGACGATCCCGGGACTTCCGCGCCACCGTCAAAGCGCAGCACATGCCTGCGGCTGTAGCGGTTGCCGGCGAAATCCTGCCCGTCGCGTTGCCACAGGACTTCAGCGGTGTATGTGGACATGCAAAGACTCCTAACGTTAGGAAAACCTCAGGCGCCGTGCGGCACGCTTTCGCCGTCGCGCAGGCCCAGGCGCTGGTTGGCCGCCACGGCGACATCGATCAGCTTCGGGCGCGGCAGGTTCAGGTTGCGCATCATCTCGATGAACTCTTCACGCGTGCGGCCGGCGACGCGGCTGTTGTGGGCGCGCTCCTGGCCGATGGTGGACGAGGTGCGGCCCTTGTAGTCGTGGGCCGGATAGACCTGCGTGTCGTCGGGCAGCGCAAACAGCTTCCTGGTCAGGCTGTCGTAGAGCGTGCCGGCGTCGCCCGACTGGAAGTCGGTGCGGCCGCAGCCGTCGATCAGCAGGGCATCGCCGGTGAAGACGCGGCGCACGATGCCGTCGGGCGTGGGCTCTTCCCACAGGTAGCTCATGCTGCCGGCGGTGTGCCCGGGCGTATGGATGGCGCGCAGCACCTGCTTGCCGAAGGCGACAGTGTCGCCGTCGATCAGTTGCTTCTGCGCGGGCTTGATATCGCAGCCGGACGGCGCCGCGGTGTGCGCGCCGGTCTGCAACGCAAGGTGGCCGGCCGAGGTGATGTGGTCGGCATGGGCATGGGTCTCGATGACCCACGCCAGCCGCGCGCCGGTTGACTTCAGCAGCGCCAGGTCGCGTTCCAGCTGGTGGTCGACCGGATCGATCAGCAGCGCGTCCCCGGTGGCGGCGTCGATCAGCAGGTAGGTGAAGGTGGACGAGGTGTCGTCGAACAGCTGGTGGAAGGTCTGCATGGCTGCCCTCTTGTTTTTCGTTCGGGGAACGCCGCCATGATACGCCGCGCTGCGCGCGCGGACATTAGCATTCCACGATATTCACCGCCAGCCCGCCGCGCGCCGTCTCCTTGTACTTGGTCTTCATGTCGGCACCGGTCTCGCGCATGGTCTTGATCACCGAATCGAGCGATACGTAGTGCGTGCCGTCGCCGCGCAAGGCCATGCGCGCCGCGTTGACCGCCTTGACCGAGGCCATTGCGTTGCGCTCGATACACGGGATCTGCACCAGTCCGCCAACCGGGTCGCAGGTCAGCCCGAGGTTGTGCTCCATGCCGATCTCGGCCGCGTTCTCGACCTGCGCCGGGCTGCCGCCCTGCACCGCCGCCAGCGCGCCGGCGGCCATCGAGCAGGCCACGCCGACTTCGCCCTGGCAGCCGACCTCGGCGCCGGAAATCGACGCATTGAGCTTGTACAGCAGCCCGATCGCGCCCGCGGTCAGCAGGAAGTCGACCACGCCTTGCTTGCTGGCGCCCGGCACGAAGCGGTCGTAGTAGTGCAGCACCGCGGGGATGATGCCGGCCGCGCCGTTGGTAGGTGCCGTGACCACGCGCCCGCCGGCGGCGTTCTCTTCATTGACTGCGATGGCGTACAGGTTGACCCAGTCCATCACCGAGAGCGGGTCGGACAGGGTGCGCTCGGCGCGCTCGGTCAGGCTGCGGAACAGCTCCGGCGCACGGCGCTTGACCCTGAATGGCCCCGGCAGCTCGCCGTCGGTGCGGCAGCCGCGCGCCACGCACGCCTGCATCACATCCCAGATATGCAGCAGGCCGCTGGTGACTTCCGCCTCGCTGCGCCAGGTCAGCTCGTTTTCCATCATCAGCCGCGCGATGCTCTTGCCACTGGCGGTGGCCATCTCCAGCATGTCCTTGCCGCTGCGGAACGGGTGCGGCAGCTGCTGCGCGGCATTGAGCACCTGCGTATTGGGTGCGCCCGCGGTCACGACGAAGCCGCCGCCGACCGACAGGTAGCGCGCCTCGCGCAGCGATGCACCGCCGGCGTCGAAGGCATGAAACTTCATGCCGTTGGGGTGCTCGGCCATCGCTTCGCGCCGGTAGAAGGCGATGTGCTCCTTCTCGACAAAGGGCACGACATGCTGGCCCAGCAGGGACAGCTCGCGGCCCGCGCGCAGCGCGGCCAGGCGCGTGTCGATCGAATCGGGATCGATGGTGTCGGGGGCTTCCCCCATCAGGCCGAGGATCACGCCCTTGTCGGTGCCGTGGCCCTTGCCGGTGGCGCCCAGCGAGCCATAGAGCTCGGCACGCACGCTCGCCACCTGCGGCAGCAGGCCGTCGCGCTCAAGCCCCTGCGCGAACATCAGCGCAGCGCGCATCGGGCCTACGGTATGCGAGCTCGACGGGCCGATGCCCACCTTGAACAGATCAAAGACGCTGACTGCCACGGAATGTCTCCAGCAATGGGATGGCCCTGAAGAGGCTCTTCTTGGTCGGTTGGCGTGGCTGCGGCGGGCACCGCGACACCGCGATGCCCGTCATCTCGAGCATAGTTCGTTGGCGGGCCGCCGCGGCTG
>NZ_JBYTAH010000115.1:0-15250 GCF_058787975.1 Cupriavidus sp. FW305-26 | reverse complement strand
TCAGATTCTCAGCTGAAACCTCCACCGCCTTCAATCTCCCACCTCAATCCCCCGTACACCACTTCCGAGCATATCTCGTTCGCACGTCCGTCGGGTCATAGTGAATGCGCAGCCGCTGGCCGATCAAGCCGCTGCTTCTGGCAAGCCGCTCACTCGTGTAGCGCACGTGATAGAAGGTAATGTATGGCCGTTCACCGCGACCGAGGTTGCCATGCACGCGGCACAACACCGGATCGTGAAGTAGTACGGGACGCTCACGTAGAGGCTTCGGAATCAGGCGCAAACGGATCGGCTGGCGACCGATGCCGAGCACGTGCCGGCGCATCATCTCCAGGGGAGTGAGACCACCCAGGCCAGCATGGGGCGTACCGTGGTAGTTCCATACCGTCAGATGCAGCAGCTCCTCCAGCTCCTGAGTCGTAACAAGCAACCGGAGAGTATCGGCCGGATCGCGCAGACGTTTCAAAGTTTGCTGTGCCGCATCCCTCCCCTTTACTGCTCCTGGGAGCCGTTGCGAGAGCGTGGCGGCCACCGTGCCAAAGAAGCGCTCGATGAACGGTCGGTCGTCGGGCTGGTACGCCGGACCAAAGTCCGCCGCACAGCCCAACGCCTCGCACACGACATCGAGGCTGGTTGCAGCCAAATGGGCGCGCGCGTTGTCTAGCCGGATCTGTCGCCAGCAGGCGTAGCGGGTCTGTTCCAGGGCCTGCGAGACGAACCCGCCGCTAGGCAGCAAGCGTAAGCCCGGCAGCGTGAGTTCCGGTGTCTTCGCCGGCGTCACCGCGCGTTTGAACGTCTCGATAGCGTCAAAGCGATTACATTCACGCTGCAACGACAAGTTGTAGCCGAGAACACAGCGGGTGGCCACGTCGATGATGGCCAACAACCAGACACGCTCGATTTCATAGCTTTGTTCACCCCCAAGAGGGTCGTTGTCGACCACCTTCAGGCGCACGTCCATTTTGTGGGCGTCAAACTCGACGGTGTCGAACGCATCGGCGGAACCCCGCTCCGGCGGTTGTCGCAGCGCCGACGCGGGCTTGATCCGTCGGCCGGCGGCGCGCGCGGCAAGGTCAAAATCGTCCTGGATCCAGCCTCTGAGCGTGCGGGCCAAGGATCGAACGGCCTTGTCCACCTGGTTCAGCGGATAGTCGCCGGCGCCCAGCCCCAGTTCACGACAGGCCTGCTGGAAGCGTTGCGCCACTGCCTTGACACCGACCAGGCGGCCAGGCTCGCCAGGTTGCAGTACGACCTTTCCCGTTTCGATCTCTCTGCGTAACTGCTCGGCCAGACTGCAATGACGCTGCAGCAGCTGTCCAAAGGACCCAGCGTTGCCCGCCTTGCCGTGGACCAGCACATGGGGCACCTTGCTTCTTTCATACGGCTGCACCCGGACCTGCGGCACCAAGGCTCGGAATCCCCACAGGCGGCCATCGGGGTGCGCACTCACTGCACGGCGGACTAATCGCTGCAAGGTAGAACGGTGGATGCCCCATGTCCTGTAAATGTGCAACAGCGAGCTACCGCTGGCATAAGCCTCGATCGCGTCGCGACGCTGCACAAACGTAGTCCGCGCGTCGTTAGCAAGGAGGCTATCGTCTATTTGCGGCCAATCCGACAGACGAATTGCATTCGGATCGATTCGGCGAGTTGGCCCAGTCATTTGCACACCCCCTATGCCCGCTGAAAGCGAGTGGCTCCGCTCAGTGACGCTACCGCCAGGTCAGGACTAATGACGCGGCCCGATGCCAACAAGGCAAAGAGCGATGCCTCCACGCCGCCCGGGTCTTGATCGGAAAAGTGATCGAGCACCGCGTCCAATGCCCTCGGTTCGCTCAAATAAACCACGATGGCTTGTTCCAGTATGGGGGCGTGGAATCGTCGGTAGCTGACAAGGTACGGGACAATGCGCGCCCAGTTGGCGATCGGCACCGTCCAAGCCTGCAATTCGGTTTGGCGGATGACGCGTACTGGCAGACCATGCAAGGTACTGGTCTCAGCCGTGAGTCCGTCAGGGCCTGGCTCGTTGCCATCTTCAGCGCGACGACGCTCAATCAGCCAGAACTCGCCGGCTGGCGCCCCTCGCAATCGGACCCAGAAATCAATCACTGCGCTACCCGCGTCGCCGACCCGGACCGGGCGCTCGGTGAACGTTTCGATCGCGGGATTGGCTTCAACCATCAGCCAGGTTCGGTAAGCCTCGTAACTACTGAGGCTCAGCCGACGCGCAAGCTTTGGACTGAACACCTCTATGCGTCGCCGCCATCCATGGCCGGCAAACGCAATCGGGTGACAGTAACGTCGTGAGAGATCGGGGCCGAGAGGATCAGACACTGTAGTAAAGGTGCGACTACGCAGGAGACCTGCGATAGTTTCAACATTACTTCCCGCTGCCGGGTAGTACCAAGATTACTACTTGGAAAATAGTAGTAATCTTGGTACGGCTGCCCACACAAGTAACACTAACCTGTTGAATTTACGGGATCTTTTTTTCGGCCAGAGGTGTCATCTTTACTACACTTCACGCCTCTCGGGTGTGATGTCTGGCGGCTGGCATCAGTGTTTTCCATAGGTTCGTCACCCGATCGCTGCACAACAAGCCCGCACTCAACCGCGATTCACCGACTGCCGACCATAGACAGGTCAGCGCCGTGGATGGGCTCCCCTCTGAGTGAGTGGGGTCTGGGAAACTATGCGCGAGCAGCTTAGCCACGCCCTATAAATTATCGGCATTGCATTTTGCTATGCATTTTGAGCCGGTAATGCCGAAGGACCCACAAAATTTGTTAAGAATCAGTATCTTATCGTGACCAGGGCACCTTCCGCGCTGGCGCGACGTGGCGTGGGGCAACGGCCCGCCTTCAGTTGGCTACCGGCCGCGGCCAACCCATTGCCTCAAGCCGGGCGGCGGCCCGCGGAGAATCCGGTTGCTCGAACAGCTGCCAACTCCTGCCAGGGTCTCGATGCCACTAGTGACGAATGCCTCTTGGGTCATTCAGTGCCGCGGCGTTAGCCGCGGCCGGAGTCAGCCCAGGGAATATGTTCTACCCCCCGATGGTGCGCTGCGACCTTCGATACCTAGCTTCGACTGCGCCGCATCAATGATTTACCATTATCCGAATTTTGGAAAGTGGGTGCACACTTTTTATAGGTTACGCCGGATTGCCCGCCTCACCCGCCTAGCGAGGCACCAACCGGTCGCCCCCGCAGCTCTTCACTGTCAGGAGGGGTGCTGCTGCGACGCTCGGAGAACTGGTGGTCGTCGATGACACGCCGCGTGCCGAATCGGTGGAGTTGGGCCCGGAGTTGGCCCACGGCCTGGTGCCGCTCGAGCGGGTGAGCCGCGTGGTGCCGGAATTCGACGGCAGCCAGGGACGCCACCGCGCCACCGGCTGCTGGCGCGCACCGACCTGGAAGCGATCCAGGCTTACCTGTTCCGGTTCCGCGATCGGGAGAAGACGGCGCGCGCCTATCAGAAGGAGCTGGAGCGTTTCCTGCTCTGGTGCATCGGCGCCCGCCGCACCGCGCTATCCAGCGTGGGCGCCGACGATTGCGCGCGCTATCAGGAATTCCTGGCACAACCGGACGCCGCCTGGATGGGCCCGAAGGCGCCGCGTAGCTCGGCGCGCTGGCGCCCGTTTGCCGGCGCGCTGAAGCCCGAATCCCAGCGTTATGCCGTGTTGGTCCTGCGCGGATTTTTTGCGTGGCTGGTCGGCGTGCGCTATCTCGCCGGGAACCCGTGGTTGACCGTCAAGGACCCGGTCTTGGTACGCCTGGAACTCCCGCTCGCGATCGAGAAGGCGCTGCCCGGACCGCTGTGGGATGTGCTCATCCGGCGTGACGGCGTCCTCGACCGGCTATGCACGCGGTTCGACGCCGTGCCGAGTGGGAGCCCCCTGGGCGCGAAGGACGCTGAAACGCCAGCGGCCCAGTATCGGCTGGCCCGGGCGGCCTTGCTGCTGCTGGGATGCAGTGGCGCACGCCGCGAGGAGGCGGCGCGTGCCTTGCGCAGCCACCTGCAGCCGGTGCCGGAGCAGGCCGGCATTCCCGAGGGCCTGTGGGAGTTGGCACTACTTGGCAAGCGCGGTAAATGGCGCACCGTGTTCCTGCCATCCCGGGTCATCGAGGCGTTGCGGGCGCATCGGGTCGATCGGGGCCATGGTTTCGACGACGCGCGCCAGGAACTGGCGTTGCTGTCACCGGTGGTGCTTCCTGCAACGCCCACGGCGCAGGCCAAGCACGTAACCTCGTGCGAGGGCGTCCCGGCTTTGACTGGCGTGGGCTTCTCCCCGGACGGTCTCTATCGGGTGCTGTCGATCACGTTGCGCCGTATCGCTAAGGACAGTCACGTCCCGCTCGAGGCTGGCGACCGCGAATTGCTGCGCAAAGCCACACCTCATGCCCTCCGCCACACTTTTGCCACGCATGCGGTGGCCAATGACATCCCCCTTGATGTCCTGCAACAGCTGCTGGGTCATGCCTCCCTGCAAACGACCTCACTGTATGTTCGGGCGGAACGCACACGCGGCATCGCCGCCACGAGCAAGCTCTCCGGGACACCAACCTAGATCTCTTCTTGACGCCCCGCCCTCGGCCACGAAACCAGTAGCGGTTCTAACGGCCGCACACGGAATGCCAGGCTCCGCCCGACGGCCGTAGCGGTCAAGGCCTATGTGCTGCGACCTGCCACCCACGCCTGCCGCGACGCGCTGGTGCCCTCCCCCTTGGTCGCTGGTATGCCGTATCCCATGCCGCTCAAGCATATGCGAGCACCAGCGCCGCACACCGCGGCAGGGCCAGCGCTTGCAGCCGATCCGGCGTTTGCAGGCCTCTGGGTGCAGACCGGGGCCGCATACCCGAAACAGCTATTCGTGCGAGGCCGAGGGGCGGCTGCTGAGGAGTAAAGAGCGCACAAAGGAACTGGAGGCGATGGAGGCCAACGATCTTAGCGTCCTCAGCCGGCGACGTTCTGGTGTGGCCAAGCTGCGCGCGACAAAATGTGCTGGCGGCCATTCGAGGGCCCCGTGGGGGGCCAGTTCTCCCTAGTGATCGCCTCGCTCATCCCAGGGCCAAGCCGCCGCCGCTGCGCGCACGGCGCAGCGCCAGCCTGCAGTCTTGTGGCGACGCGACCATACCGCAACGCCGGGGTTCGCGGCAGAGGTGGTGGCTGGTGGTGGGCCCTCTTGGCGCTCCCGCCGGGCAGTCCTTGCAAGCGCATTGGGCCGATCGTGGCTGGCCAAGATCCCCCCTTGCGCAGACGGCGCTCTTCCCCGACCTTCGAGAGAGTGGAGTGCTACGCGGAAGCTCGGAATCAAGGACAGGGCCTAGGCGATGGTGCGTTGGCAACACACCGCGCGACAGCACCCCAAGGCAAAGTCACTAAATTTGTACGAGCATAAGTGCTGCCTGTTTCGCCTCGGTTCTCCATGGTAATTCCTGCCGAAAGTCCCCAAAATGAGTCGGCTGGTGGCTAAAAATCGTGGTCTAGCCTGTGCTCACTGCACATCTTCCCTGAGACAAGGTCACAAAGATTGTACGGTCAACACGAGTTACCCTCTGATAAGGTCATCAACCGTCCTGGATCAACGCTGTTGAGCACGCAAGGTCACCATCAATTGTCCGATTGAGAGCATCCAAGCAAAGCATAGCGACACATAGGGCCTACCTTGCATTCAAGGTTCGTACAAACTTAGTGACCTTGCGCTCCTCAGCGCGATCGCATTGTGGCTGCCCATTGCGCGAAGCGCACGGTGGCACTCCGTTTGAGGGCCGTGTACAGGAAGTATGCGTCCCGTCGATTCGCTCTTTCTTCGTAGCTCCATCCGCAGACCTTTCCCTCGAGGGAGTTCTTGGGGAAAATTTGTGAACCGCTGGTCGAAGGGGAAAGAGCTCGAGATGCAATCGGAAAGACTCTCTCCACCCTGGCTTGCTTTAGTCACTGAAGGCGCTTTGCTTGCACGCTCACATGCGCTTGCCGTGTTGTACAAATTGGATCGGCGGCTGCTACGCCTTAGGCCAATTGCCGGCCGACCCCCGCGCGAAATTTTTTCTCCTCAGGTTCACTGCATCCGGAGGAAGACGGAGCAAGTGCAACGCGCGAAAAGCGAAAGCCCGTCAAGGAAAGACCGACACCCCTCGGGCTCAAGGAGCTATTCGTACTCAGCAAGCAAAACAAATGATTTTCATCTCCAGATCCAAGGGTAGTAACGCAATCCAGCCGCATTGAGCCGCGGGCACGACTTCCGTTCCCCTATGATGCGCTGACGTTCTGCCGCTCGTGGTACAACCCCCGTGGCCCAGAGTAAGGACTCCATTTGCGTGCCTCGGCTGCCTCAGAAACCTGGTCGTGTTCCGACTCGGAACACGGGTGGACCTAGTGCTAGTCCCAGACGATTAGCTCATGTACCGGCCGGAACGCATTGGCCCGTCGTGGCGTCTCAACGTGTCCCCATACCCTTAGCCCAGCTTGGAATACCAAGGAGACAAGACACATTCCGAAGATTCGTGTTCCGACTCGGAACACGACGTTTCACGGCTCGTCAATGGTGACGGGTAAGTCTGGAGACCAGCTCCCAACCCGCCATCTTAAAAAAAGCTTGCCTCCAAGCCCGGTACGTAGCTCCTCTGTCGAAGAACAATGTTCCAATCAGTTACTGCCAAGAATTCTCAACGGCGTTCCACGTGTTCCGTCTCGGAACACAGGAATCCCTCTTAGGAAGGGGTTCGAATATCTGGAGACCACGCCTCAACGTGGCGGCCAGCCTTCAATTTTTAGGTCTGAGTACGGATAGTAGCCATGGCATTCTCAGACCTTTGGTCATGTTCCGACTCGGAACATGGGCGGACGAGTGCCACTCATCGGCGATTATGTTTGTGCCGGCCCGGACCCAGATGTGGCGCCTCAAGGTGGGTCCCAGCAACAGGCCACATTCCGAAGATTCGTGTTCCGACTCGGAACACGAGGCATGAAGGCTCGCCAACTAGCGACGGGTTCGACTGACGAGCTTGTACCCGACGTGGTTACAAGAACCGAACTACCTGAGCGCAACTTCCGGTTCAAAATCGTGCTCGGGGACGCGTAATGCGGACATCCAGCATCGAGGCGACTTTTAGAGAGGTTGACCGATACCTTTGTGTTCCGAGTCGGAACAGATTCTCGTTGGTGCCCACATCCGTAGCCGCTGAAAGACCTAGTACAACAAGAAGAATCCCAACGCTGCCGGGGAGATCAAATCAATTACTGCCAAAGATTTCTCACCACCGCCCAACGTGTTCCGACTCGGAACACAAAAAAACCCCTGCAAGGAGGGGTTCGAAGAGCGTGGAAATGACGCCAATCAACGTGGCGGCCTGCCGTCAAAAAGTTCGTTGATAACCGTCCGGATCCGCTCCTCTTGTGCTGCGGTCAGGACCGCACTCTTGAGCTTCACAGTAAAGCTCACGGAGTCTTTCGTGATGCTGCCAGCCTGGGTCTTACCGGCATAGACTTTATGGATGTCGCGCTGCGAAGTCACAGGCGCCGCTTCACGGCGGAGCAGCGAACCCTCCAGCAGTTTGGCGAACTTGGATTGCTCAAGGCTACCGTCCACAAGTTGCTTCCAGACTTCGCGAGCCACACCCACAGCTGGCTCACCATGCTTCTTGAGCACCGCGTAGGTGTCACTTGCCGCAGTGCCACTAAAAAGCGAAGGGTTCCTTTCCAGATCTTTCCGCATGAAGTCGGGTAGATTGTCGAACGCAAAATACCGATAAAGTGTGCTTCGGCTCATCCCCATGGATTCGGCCATCCGCGTCCGGTCGGGAAACTCCTTCTCTACACGGCGCATCGCCTTGCCGATTTCATAGTCGGTGAGGTCTTCACGGCTGACGTTCTCGGCCAAGGCGAGCACGGCCATATCTGCATCAGACGCATCCGAGACGAGAGCCTTGATTTCAGGTAGACCCAGCACCTGGTGAGCACGCCAACGGCGTTCCCCCGCAATCAGCTCGAAATACGAGTCTCCGTTTTCCGGCGCAACGCGGCGAACCAGAATGGGCTGCATTAGACCCAGTTCCTTAATGCTCTCCGCAAGCTCCGTGAGACTGCTTTCGTCAAATTTGATCCGCGGCTGCCAGGGATTCGGCCGAATCTTCTCGACAGGGACTGTGCTCGCAGCACCTTGTGACTCCAATTCCTGAATCCGAAGCTGTGCCGCACTCAAAGCCGCCATCATCCCTGGTGCAGTCTTCGGACGCTCTACAACTTGGGGGCTGTCTTCTACTTTGATTTCGTTGGCGGGAGTTAAATTTGCGGTTTGCTCCAGCATGCGTTTGCGCATATTCATTTACGCGTCCTCCCACTTTCCGGCGTAGAACTCATCGACCCAACGGCAATATTCGTCGAACGGAATGCGCACACGTTGGAATGTCTTGTTGCTGCCCTCGAACTTACTGATGTCAAAAACCGTAGCAAGTGCGAGTGCCCCGTTACTCATCACCGAACTCGCCGGCACTTCAATCGGACTCATCCAATCGCCATAGGCACGTTGTACCCAGGAGCGAACAATCGGGGCCGAAGACGCTACCCCGTAGTCAACCTTCGAAAGCAGGATGCTCACGAAGTCATAGGTCTTGTTGCCTTCGATGTTCTTGAAACTGTCTGCCATGTCCGAGAACAGGCTCCAGAACGATACCGAGCTAATGAAGTCGAGACTTTCCGGCACCAAAGGCATCACCATGGCGTCCGCAGCCATCAGACCGTTGATGGTCAGATAGGACAGCGAAGGCGCCGAGTCCAGCACGATATAGTCGTATTTTTTTCGGAGCGGCTCCAAGCCCTTACGTAACAGGGTCCAGAATCGATAATTCGCCGATTTGCTCGCCATTGCCGGGATATGAAACTCGGCCGAGAACAAAGAAGGATGCGCCGGGATGACATCGACCCCATCCCAATACGTCTCTTGAATGACGCTCTCGAGCGTAAAATCTTCGGGGCTGTAGATATACGGCAGAACTGTGCTTTCCTCGACAATCATCTTCTCGGCATACAGACCGCACAACTCGGTCAGTGACGCCTGGGGGTCCAGGTCAACCAACAGCACCTTACGGCCGCGCAAACTCAGCCCCTGCGCCAGGCACATACTCGAAGTCGTTTTGCAGCTTCCACCCTTGAAGTTGGCAGAGATGAGAACCCGGCCCTCCGCTTCGCCCCTTTTTAGTAGAGGGGACGGCTTCACCTGCGACGCTTGCTGAACCCATTTACGAGTTTCGGAAAGCGTGAACTGACGTACGCGCCCATGAAGCTCGCCCGCCGGAAGCGTGCTTCCCTCTTTCGTCACCAGGTAATGAAGCCGTGCGCGGTCGATCCCACACATCTCGGCGACTTGGGTGGAAGTGAACGTGGGCGGACTTTTCCGAGGGCGAGGTGCCAGGATATGTTCGCGAAGTTCCTCAGTTAGCCTTTGAAGCTTCTTCGAAAAGTCACTCATTGAACCAATCGTGACAGTCCGGTCAATCTCGGTTAATTCGCTCTTCAACGCCATATTCAACGTTCCATGTGAAATTCTGGATGGATCGTAGAATACGCGACCAACGGAGAAATATCACGTATTGCCAAGCACTTTTGGCGAAAAAGTGACGCCGGTGTGAGGTGGGGCGTCCGCGGAAGGACTTGGAGCGTTCCAGAACTACTCTGAGCGGCACGAACAAAATCGAATATGGGCAAGGTCACCGCGAATTGTACGAATTCAAAATTTTGTGGTTCTGCAGTTTGTGCCCGCGATTTTTGTCTGCAAATCTAATCCGGGCAAAGTCACAAATATTGTACGGGGCGGCGTGCGGGAAACATCACCCACTTCATAAAGCCGCTGGCGTAGGCGCGCGAGAGACCCCTAAGGACCGAAACTGGCGCACAAAGCCGCCGCAGCCTATTGACAAATCGCCGGTGGCCGGAATCGAATGCTCATTTAAAGACCCAGTGTCCGGGAGACTCGTACAATTCTGGTGACCTAAGCCCAACAGATGCGCCCCGAATTCGAACAAATCTTATGACCTTGCCTCCCACGCGCCGCCGGATCGAACAATTCCGGTGACCTTTCCAAGCAAGGCTCGATCATGCCTGCGAACAATTCCGGTGACTTTGCACGCTACTACCGAGTGTGAACGCTCACAATCCGGTCGTGTTAAGCCCTGGTCATGCTTTGGCCATGGGAAAGAGGGGCCCTACCCTAACAATTTCAGTGACCTTGGCCCTTCAACCGCTCAAGGTACGAGCCCAGCGAGCACAAGTACAAATCCGGTGACCATGCTTGGGGTCGGCCAACCGCAATCCCTTATGCGGCCTTGCTTGGACCAGGAATCCAACAATCTTTGTGACCTTGAGGACAATTCCGGTGACTTTGTCAGATACGAGCGTTCGCTGACCCGACAACTAGGCCAATCCCGGTGTCTTTACGACCCCAAATGGCGACCTTACTCACCAAAAGAGGTTACCTTTGGCATCAAAAATGTGACTTTCCCCTCCTAAGTCCTTGATTTCATGGAGAGGTCAGCCGCTTCTTGTAAGTAGTGTTCTGTTAATAAAAAAACAAACCACCCTCCCAGCCCAGAAGACTCGTCTTGGACCGGTGCAGTTTGGCAATCGCCTTCCTCGTGTCCAGCTCGTAATTTTGCCCCCCAAGGAAGGTCACCTGAATTGTCCCGAACCGTGGCAAAGCAATCTCGGTTCGCTGGCCAAAGCCTGCCAGTACTCGCCCAGGACAGCAGTCATACCACGGCAGCCTGACGCACAGGGCAAAGTCACAAGGATTGTTTTGACTTTTCGACCTTTTCCCTGCAACCTCCTGCCCGAAGGAGGGAAGTGGTATGGAAAGCGTATCGCAACAGCTGGCGTTGGCATTGTTCGAGGACTTCGCCCCTCGCGGCCAAAGCATCACGGAAGCACCAAAGGATTTGGGCTTCCGACGCAGCAATGCTTTCGTCAAGATCATCGATCTCAGTCTGGCAGGCCGACGCCTCATCGATGTTGCATACTTCCTTGTCGCTGAAGACCAAGAAATCCGACGAGAATACCGCGTCGATGTCGGGCTGTTCAAATGGCTGCTAGCCACGACGAGCAACAACCGGCGCCACCTCAGCAAGCTCGTTCGCGAAGCACAAAAAGCAGCTATCGAGCTTAACGAAATCGACGTTGAAGACCCTTCTAAAGATCGCTGGGGCGCGGTGCCCTTAATGGGTTCAGCGTTCATTGAAAAAGGGGAGTTCATCTTCGAGTTGCCTGAACGGCTGCAGCGCGCTATCAAGAACCCGAAGTCTTCCCACTTTCTGAGCTTGCGCTACGTATTCAAGTCGGTTCACTCAAAGGTGCTCTACGACCGAATGCAGCAGTTCATGGTTGAGGGCATCACGCCTTGGTTCGAAGTACAAGCCCTGCGAGCGTGGCTGGAGTGCGAAAAGAAGACCTACGATCTCTTCAAGCACTTTCGAAGCAAAGTGCTCGAGGTCGCCATCACCGAGATTCGCGAAGTTACAGGCGTCCACATAGAGATGCTCACACTTAACGTGCCCGGCTCAAAGAAAATCGGCCAAGTCCGATTCCGATTGAAAGCTACCGAGCAGCCCAACGAGCAAAAGACCGCTTTCATCGTGCTCCGCAATGTCTATGAGACGCTGCGCAAAGAATTCGCCCTCAACCAGGCTGAGTTCAACGAGATTATCACCAACCGCGATGTGTACAACGATGAGCGTATCCAGCAGGCCATGGAGTACACCCGGCACAACGTGAAAGTTGGCAAGGTTAAGGTGCGCGCTGGTGGTTACTTCATGAAAGCCCTTCGCGAAGGCTATTTGCTAGGCGAACTCGACAAGCAGATTCATCATCAATCGGTCAGTGCAGACGCAGCTCGCAAGACCACTGACCAAGAGCTGGCTGAACGCGAAGCTCGGGTGAAAGCCGCTGGTGCCGAGCGTGACCAACGCGAGGCCGAACTGGGTTGGGAGGCTTACCGCCAGCTGTCCACTGAGCAGCAGTCGGACGTCGCTGCGGAATTTTGTCAATCGCAGGCGGCCAAGCTTCTGGCGCGAGTCCTCAAGCTCGAACCCTCAAAATTGCACGAGCATCTCGATGATCCCAATGTCAGCAGCACCTTTGGAGCATTCGTGGCAAATCGGGTTCATAAGGCCGCGAAGGCCGCAAAACGAGTTGGCACAGCGGCTTCAGCAAATCTAATCTGAGTGCACTGACGACAGTTCTTTCAAGATGGCCGGTCGAATTAACAAGCAGTCACGGCGTGGTACCTGACCGACGCCACTGATGTTTCGTCCGAGAAATTTGCTAGCTGTTGGGGGAGTGTGCCGAGACCGCACCCTTGCGTGGACCAAACTCCGCAGCTTTTCAATTGCCGTATCAGCATTCCCCGTAGACCGCGCTTGAGGTTGATCCTGCAGTGCGAGGGAAGGAGACAGGCCAGTCGCCGCGCTGTCCATTTCCATGAGCCAGGCGTGCGCCCGGGCATGCCCCACGGATCTACGAATTCGAATCCGTCAGCAGAACCCATGTTGACGTTGGGCTATGGCTCCGGCAGGGCATCGGAGCGGTGGACGAGCGTCGGGTGTTATGCGTCACGGCTTACGGACGGGCGTCAGAATTGGTAGCCACGGTCCCGCCAGTACTCCCAATCGGCAATGGCCTGCGTCATCTCATCGCTCGCCAGCGGCACGAGTTGGGCTAGCGGTACCGCAAGCTTGCGTTTGTTCCACGGTACCCACACGAGGAGATCGCACTCGCACAGGTCGTCCGGCGCCATTGCGATCACCTGGACCCGATCGCCGGGACTGACCGGCGAAGTTGGCAATTTCAAGCGAACTTCAGCTTCGAATGAACGGTGAGTCGCTCCTCCAGATAGTAATACCACGCCATAAACCGCTCCTCTGGGCTGTAAGCGTCGACGACCACCTCCATCTCGATGGTGTTCGCCGTCTGGCTCGATCTTACGTTTAGGCACGTTTTTCGTATTGATGTCGATGGAAGCTCAGAGGTCGACCACTTTACGCAAGAGCGCGAAGGAGACCCGCCAGTGGCCCTCGTCGGGATTGCACTGTACGGACGCGGTCTTCTGGTTGACACGCACGACGGTGCCGATGCGCTCGTGCAGGTGCTGGTCGGTAAAGGCCACCGTGTCGCCAACCATGAAGTCGGCACGTTGTGCACGGGACGGCGGCGGTGGGTCGTGCGGTGCCGATGGGGTCGCAGCGGTGGCATCGGCGATGACCGCGGCATAGGGCAAGGCCCAACGCCGGCGCGTAGCGGTATCCTCGACTACGGCCTGGGTCTGTCGGAGTTCGAGGATGCGGCCCTGCCGCACCCGCTGGGTCAGATCGTCGGCGACGTAGCTGATGGTCATGCCGATATGCAGGTGCCGGCGGCTCTCCAGGATCCGCTTCGGATCGTCGAGCATCCGCCCGATGGTCAGATTCCCAGGTACTAGATCGGGGCTCTGACTGACGATGGTGCAATGGATTGGTTCGAAAAATTAGCGGACGCCGCCGCTAGTACCTCAGTCTGGCGCTTGTGGACGAAGGAAGTGCCCACTATTCCACGTTGGGGCGCGCAACTAGACGCCCCGAGCCCAGCCACCGACCATGTTGGGTGGAGGTTTGCCACCGAGGATGCTGCGAAGTTGCTCAATAGCTGCCTGTGCCATGGCCGACGATGACCGTGTCGTCGCTGACGACGGCTGGGCCAGGGCACGCGAGATCCCGGTCGCTGCTCTGTCCATCTCGATGAGCCAGGCGCGCGCTTGGCCGTGCCCTAATGAACTTCGGCGACCGTTGGCCTCGGTGATTACAATCGATGCCGAGTCGACCTCATAGATCCGTCCGTCGGACGCAGACACCCGTCGCCCACGGTATCGCTCAAGGAGTTGGGCAACCTCAAGCCGGTCCTGCGCCGCCTGGGCAGCGGTTGCGCGCCTCTCGTCTTCTTGAGCCTTCCGAGTTTGGACGACATAGCTATAGTCTATGGGCTTTCCGAGGAGCGACTTGAGGTAGGCGAACAGTTCTCGTCCTCGGAGCGGCCCAAGAACATCACCCGCTGCCGAGACAACGTCCGACAGTCGCTGGCCGGCCACCCTCGCGAGCCGCATCAGAAGGAAGAGGGCGGACGTCGTCAGCTCTTGGTCGCGCACGAGAGGCGCCAGATCAATGGGCACGGCCCGATCATCAATTTGCACAAAGGCTCTCGGCCCGGAATGTTTCTTCGTAGAAGACTGCTTGGGGTTGTTTACGCCACTCACTGGTGCGAGACATGCGGAGCATGACCGCGACTCATCGGAGCCCGTTCGAGGTTCTGGGTACCCAAGCTCCCGGCCAGCGAGCCCAATGTACTGTAGCAACTTTGCGGTGAACCCGATCCGCCCGACGACATCGAGCTGCGCCCTCGTGCGTTGCTGCCTTTCACGCTCAATAAGCCCGGCATCTTCAAGTGCGCCAAGCGCCCGATAGACAGTGGCCTCGCTAATCGCAAGGTGCTGCGCAATCGTTGCCTTCTTTATGAAGGCGAGCGAGGTGGGATCCTTCTGGTTCAGGGCGAACCGGATGAGCGTTGCCAAGACTTGGCGATTGGTGATGTGTAAAGCCCGGAGCCCATCGGACTCGTAGACCAACGCGATCGCTCTGAGAATCCGCTCCGGCAGCCTGCCGGCATCGCACCTGGCTGCCTTGGGTTGCGAACCGTAGCTTTCGACAGCGGCCGGAGAGTGCGGCGCACCGCCACACGTTGATGTTCTTCGGGCAATAGGAAGCCCGTCGAAGCGATATCTCATTTTCTTCGATCAATGCGCAAACTTGTGGGGAGCATTGACAACGAAGGGTGGGCTTCATAAACTCGGACTGTCTTGTTGTTGGACCAGTCAAGAGGGTTTCGAAGCCTGCTGCGCCTGTTGTCAATGCCGATTAAAAGCCTGGAGCTGCAACTCCAGGCTTTTTTCGCTTTATGAGGATGCCTACGGGCTCAACAACCCCTCCTTCAAATCCGAGTGCCAACGCTACGCACAAAAATTAAGTGTTGGACGGCTGTGGCACGCGGCAGGGAGCTCGCAACCATCAGACGCCACGAACGATCGGCTGATTAACAAATCAAGTTAGCCCGGCTTCAACAACGAACCGGGACGTGGGGTTCTTCTTTGCCGTAGAAATCAGCAGCCAGTCGCGGGCGCGCGTGAGGGCAACGTAGAAAAGTCGCCGCTCCTCACTCTCCGGACTGGCTTCGTCCGGA
>NZ_JBYTAH010000114.1:0-15734 GCF_058787975.1 Cupriavidus sp. FW305-26 | reverse complement strand
CGTCCGCAAAGTCTTTGCGGACGCAAGCCTGCCAACATTCAGCCTTCAATACCAGACGTCGTCAATTGAGCGCTTACGAGAAAACTGCCTATCTCGCAGCAGGTCGACAGCCTCGGGGCAAATGCCTTCCAGCAGGTTCATCTTTTTCATGATCTGGGTGATGTCAACGGAAAGTGCCTTCGCGAGACGTTCCGGCGAGAGGCCCCGTTCAATGGCACGCCGGATCATGAAGTGTTCCTGGATGGTCGACAGACGGTTGATGCGGTTGTTGTACGTGTATGCCTCGTCGTCAGTGGCAACCAGGCAGGAGGCCTCTTCATGCCCTAGTTCGTGTAGCGCTAACAGCCGGATATGCCCATCCAGCAAGGTATGGTTTCCCGACTGCTGGTCGACCGCAGTCACGGAAAGTGGCTCGATCAAGCCCACTTCTTCGATAGAGGAACGAATCTGCTTGAACTTGCGAGTGCTCGTGATGCTCGCGGGAGTCCTGCGGGACGGGAGAATGCACGTCAGTGGGACAGCAAGGGGCTCAGGCACAAAGCCCAGAGTAACGCTTGTCATGGCGAACTCCCTACTGGCCACACGCGCTCAGCGAGATATTTCGGAAGCGTCGCTAATGATTCGGCACGAAGAAGGTTCACGAAGTTCTCGTCGGCAAGTAGTTGCCGCAGGGCTCCGATGACGAACAGCAACCGTTGTTGCGTGAACTCCGCCTTGCGGACCATTGCCTTCTGGCGCTCTACCTCTCCCTCATAGGTGCGCACTAGGCTTGAGGTGGTCACGTCGGCTTGCCTGCCGGTCATGTAGCGAGATGCAGATCGCCCCAAAGTATGTCGCCGCTCGATGATCCGTCTCGCGTTGATCAGTTGCTTGCCGCGCAATTTTCCCGACTCATATGCTTCCTGCAGCGCAGCCTGGATCGCCTTGTCATCGTCGCCAGCCCCTACAATCGCGAGAGCAGCTGTTAGCGGAATCGTGCCCTTCTCAACAGCGATCAGCAAACGCTCCTCTCCATGCTGGAGCAACGTTAGGACGCCCTGTACATACGCAGTGGTCAAGCCGGTCTTCTCTGCGATGTGCTTTGGCGTGTACCCGCTATCGCGCAACTGACGAATGCCGGCTAGTAGCTCCAGCGGACGACATTGGCGTCGCGCGATATTTTCGGCGAGGCTCATGATGAAGGCATCTTCGTCGCTGACGTGGACCACTATTGCCGGAATCGTCGTTTCGCCCAGCGATCGAAACGCCTTGAGCCTCCCTTCGCCGCAGACGAGAAGAAACTTCTCGCCACCGTCCGCGCTGGCCCTCGGCGTGACGGTGATTGGCTTCTTGAGGCCGATGGCCTTGATATTTCCGACGATCTCGTCAAAAACCTTCCCATTCCGCTCGCGTGGATTGATCACGTCGATACGGTCGATTGGAATCATCCGGATCTCCCCGGGTTGGGTTCGTGTGTTCATGCTGCCCTTCTCAATCTTGCGCGCTCGGCCATGTGATAAAGGTAGTCCAGCGTATCGAAGCGATAACTCTCGTACTCAATGGCATTGCGCTCAGCGAGGCGGATGCCGGGGCGGGCAAAGTCGAGGCGCGGGAGCAGGTAGTAGTCCAAAGCTGCGTCGTTTGCTTTGTTCAGTCGGATGGCGACCGTGATGTCAGGCAGGAGGCTAGTATCGAATCGGACCTTCCAGTGGTACCCGCCGTTACCTCTCGGCTGGCAGCGTGACAGAACAATCGATACGCTGAACTCTTGGTTGACGTCCAGGATATCCGTCGCCGGGTCTCGGAGGACTGTGCCACCAAGGTCGGCAATGGCTTGCTCCGCTTGTGTGACGATCTTCGGATGTAGTTGCCGCAGGAATCGGTTGATCTCAAGATACCGGTAGTCCCGATCCGGCGTAAAGCCTACAGCCTGGTAGGCACGTATCAAGCTGCCAAACCGATACATGTACACAGCGGAAGATGGCATACCCTCGGTCTCGTCGATAATGAGGCCGGACAGAAATCCTCGATTCCGATACAGGTTTCGCAACCGCTCGATCAGCTCTTCGCTGCTATAGCGGCGCGCACGGGCACGAATGACGCCTTGAGCGGTATAGAAAACGTCCGGTGCCACGATCGGCTCGAAAGCCCCGTTCTTGCGAATCCACATCTCGGGGGCATTCACAATACGGGCACGCTTGAGTTTGTACGACACGCGGTTGTAGACATTGTTGCCGATGTACTTCTCGTTGGTGAGCACCTCCCTGACAGTTGCGCGAGTCCAGTCCCGGTCCAAGTCCGTGCGCACATGCATACTGTTCAGTCGCGCGGCAATTTCGAACTCGTTCAGGGACTCGTCGATGAACCAGTTGTAGATCAGATTGACGATACGCACCTCGCTCTCCGGGCCGGGCATCAGGACAACACGGTCGGTCTGTAGGCTCTTGCGCTGGCCGCGGTAGAGTTCGGCCTTCATGAGTCCATGCTCATCGACCAGCGCGCGGCGCAATCCATAGCCGGCGAGGCCGCCTTGCCGGAACCCCAGTTCGATCAGCCGGCACTGGCCAGCAAAGACCTTCGCGGAGAGCTCGCGGCTGTATTCGCCGGCCATGGCACGCTTGACGCCTTTGACGATTGTCGAGACGGGTGAGCCATCGTTGTCGAACTGTTCGGCGCAGTAGATGACCTGGATGCCAGCACGCCGGCAGATGTACTCGTAGTACGCGCTCTCGTCGGCATCCTGGAAGCGTCCCCAGCGGCTAACGTCGTAGACCAGAATCACTTGGAAATCCGCGCGATCGCTGGTCACATCCCGAATGAGGCTTTGCAACGCCTCCCGCCCGTCGATTCGCAACCCACTCTTGCCCTCGTCGGCATAGGTCCGGACAACTTCAATTCCCCGTGATGCAGCGTACTCGCGGATCTTGTCGCGTTGGTTCTGGGTCGAGTACTGCTGATGCTCAGTCGACATGCGCACATACTCGACGGCTCGAAGCGTGGAAGACGCGATCGGCGTAGCGCAGGTGTTCTGATCGATTGCCATGGTGGTCACCGGCCAATGTGAGACGCAGCTCTCCCACGTCAGGAGGCGCTGTTCTGCGCTCCGGGGCAGCGCACGAGATCACGGTAGCAGGTGGACGCAGGCTATGCCTCACATCATCTCTTTGCAATCAGCCCTTGAAGGTGCGTGCGGCGGCGGTAGCATTACGATTCGCACGGTCCAGACGTCCATCTTTGCAATCCCGTCTTCGGACGCGCGCTGAAGCACGTAAGTGCCTGAAGGCAGGGGCGTTTTCGGAGCCGACGCGTCCATCTTTGCAATCGTCCGCCGCCTCTGATTCCTTTCACGCTGCAGGTTTCGGTTGCGCGCCGTATAAGCCGGGTGGGTTTCGCGATACTGCCGCCAGTAACTCCTGTGACGTTGGCTCCATGCTGAGGTGGCGCGCGCCTGGTTATCGCGATAGTCGTCGTCAGTGCGCAAGTGCTGCTGTTGCCACCGGCGTCGACGTTGGCGCTGGCAGTCGGCAGCAGAGCAAAAGCGCTGACCAGGAATTTGTGGCCGGGGGAGAAATAGGGTGCCGCATGCTGCGCACCGTCGCCGAATCAGATTCATCGCGGGCTCCGAGCAAGGTCGCTGCGCGGGGCCTGCAAACAGATATGTCGTTCGCGGCACTCAGCCATAAATGGAAGGCTCGCACGTCAGCCGAGCGCGCTTCCATCGGGCGCGAGCCACTACAGACTGCGAATCCTGTATGCACATACATCATCCAAACAGTGCCCGGCGCGTTCGATTTTGCCACGGGTCCAGAGCTGTTCTAATCGGAGGGAAAAAAGTAGAAGACCGGCAGCAGGCCTCCTTGCAACTATTTGATTTTTAATGGATATTTTCTACGAGCAAGGCCCTGCCGAGATTTTTCACTTTTCTTGGCACGTACGCCGAGTTTTTTCAGTAATCGTGGCAAAAGGCGCGAGGCGCCAAGTCTCAATTACTGAAAAAACGCTTTTGAATCATAGTGGGAGTTTTCGGGAATTGTGACACTCGACATCTAACTCTGATATAGGGCGCTAGAGCAATTATGACTGGCACCATATTTTTTGCGATTATCTTCAACATGAACTAATACTATAGGCGTGCAATCCGGAGTTCGGGCGCTACGAGCGTTGTTTTGCCAGCTTCTTTTGGTCAACAGAATCGACGTAGCCAAGTGAGGGGATCGGGGATCGAGTCCTGCCGCCGGCACCAGAAAAATCAAAGGGTTGCGAGTTCTTGCTCGCAGCCCTTTTTCTCTTGTTGATGTATGCAATCGCGGTGTACCTTGATTTGCTGATATGCCCGGGCAATTGCCAGTGCTGTCCGCACCGTTACCTGCCAGCACCCGTGAAGGGGTGTCATTGCTCACATGGTGGCAATCCGGCTAGATTGGTGACGGCGGAACGCGGAACCGGGCCCGCATCCGCGTCTATATTCCTGTAGTAACGCTAAGGTCTTGAGGGTATGGATTCGATGATTCGGCGGTCTTAGTCTCGCTACGTCTTCACCTTGGGGGCGATGCAGCTAGTTGACTTGCCGCGGACATGTCGAACGACGGTTCGACTCCTGGTCCCAGCTTACGAGGGCGCAGGTAACCGCGCCCCCCCATCCTTCTCTAGGCCCGTGCAATATGGGAAAATTGACCAGAGTTTGCAAGCAAAATCCAGCGGCAGCAAATGGCAACGCCGGGACGATGACGAGAAGGCGAAATCTAGAGGCTCGATGACGTCGCCACATACCTCACAAGGCCGGAAAGCGGACGGTTTAATGCCGCTCAGAAGGGAGAGGTCCCTGCTTTCAAGCTGGGGCCACTTCGCGTTTTTGCCGCTGCGAACTGGATCGCTAGATTGCCGAGAGCAATGGCAAGAAGAAGCCGGAAGCGAAATGTGTGTGGGCCAAGCCAGTAGCCGAGTTACGTTCAGGGAAGAACAAGGGGAGAATCGCCGTTGACAACACAGCAGCTTCTGACGCCGCACCAGAGCCAGTATTTTGCTTGGCTGCTGACCCGGCGCGCGGCGGGTGACTCTGTAGAGTCGCTGGCATCGACCTTGGTCGATTCGCAGGTCGATCTGAATCCGCATCAAGTCGAGGCCGCGCTCTTCGCCTGCCGCAATCCCCTCTCTCGCGGCGTAATCCTCGCCGACGAGGTCGGTTTGGGTAAGACAATCGAGGCCGGCTTGGTTATCTCACAACGCTGGGCCGAACGGCGCCGCAAGGTGCTCATCATTGTCCCGGCGAACCTGCGCAAGCAATGGCACCAAGAGTTGCAGGATAAGTTCGGCCTGCAAGGACTGATTTTGGAAGCCAAGAATTACAACACGATCCGCAAGCAGGAGCAGCAGAATCCGTTCCAGATTGCGTCCGGTCCGATCATCTGCTCTTACCAGTTCGCGAAGGCGAAAGCCGATGACATCAAGGACATCGCCTGGGACTTGGTCGTGCTCGATGAAGCCCATCGCCTGCGTAACGTCTACAAGGCCAGTAACGTCATCGCCAAGACTCTACAGGAGGCGCTGGCGCGTGTTCACTCCAAAGTGCTTCTGACCGCGACGCCGTTGCAGAACTCACTACTGGAGCTCTACGGCTTGGTCAGTATCATTGACGAGCGCGTCTTCGGCGATCTCGACAACTGGGTCTCAAGGACACCAAGTGAGGGCGCTGATGAAATTCCCGACCAAAGATGAGCGCACGCCTTTTTATTTTAGGCAGACAGGCAAGCCACTGGGGAAGTGGGAGTTGGAGCACCGGCTGTCCATCCGCCGCCCCGCCAGTGAGCAAGTCGTGGAGTACGGCAACGTCTATCGCATCGATTCGACCTGCCTGGAGATCACCGATGAGTCGCAAATGCGGATACAGAACGTGGGGATGCTCTGGATAATCTGCTCGTTTGCGACGATTTTTATGTTGCTGGGAACAGTATTCTTTGCTTCCGCCCCATTCCGAGAAACTGCAGAGGTGATGGCTCGTAAAGGCAACTGGGCAGGCGTAATTCTCGGCACGACCGTTGGAATCATTGGAACTGGTTTCTTTGGCTTGTTGGCCTTCGATCCGATGCGGCGGAACATGTTCACGCTGAAACGCCGCCCGATCCGGCTGAACCGCAAGACGCGCCGCATCTACGCCATCCGCACCAAGGACCCCGGCGGCATCTGGGAGGTCCCATGGAGCGAGGACGAGTTCTTCTGCGTTGGTCACCGGCGCATGGGTGGGCTGTCGCGCGCCTATGACATGTACGACATCCGCCATTACCAGCTCGACGCGGAGGGCAACGTGGTACGTGCCTTCGTGCTCGGCCAGTTCGCGCTGACGCTGGAAGAGATCTACGCGCAATGGGAATACTACCGGCGTTACATGCAGGACGGCCCCGCCAATCTGCCTGAGCCCTATCGTTTCTGGCCGCCGCGGGAGACGTTCTGGGAGGGGTACAAGATTTGCCGGGGCGGGAAATTCTCCGGGGCTTTTTGGGCCATGATCGACTTCATATTCTCGCCTTTCGTCCTGCTCGATGCATTCGCCCGTTGGCTCGTACTGGCCACGTGCGGCGACCCGGTGTGGCCGCCCGAGATCGAGGCAGCGTGCAAGCCCACACCCAACGACCCGTATGCCCGTCCCTACGCCGACGACTATATCGGTGTCCCGAGCGGCCCGGATGCCAAACCGTCGCGCGAAGACCTGGAACGGATGTGGGCGCAGGAGCCGCAGCGCAGGCGCGAGGGCGCCCTGACCCGAGCCGAGGCGGAAGACCTGATCCGGCGGCAGACGGAGGTCACGGTATGACGCAACGGTTGCGCTTTCTGCTGGACTTCGGCTATGCCACGGGACTGCGGATCAGCGAACTGACCCAGGCCGCGTTGCGCAATGTCGAGGTTGGATGGCTTATGGGTGGTTATGGGTAGTTATGGGTTATAGATGCGCCGGGCGCCGGCCGTTGCCTGCCGAGCGCCGCCCGTGGAGTACAGCCAGCACCACTTCTGCCATGGTGACGTTTCTGCCTTCCAGCTCTTCAGCGTTCCTGCCCCTGCCGCAGAAACGGTGCCACGGCGCAGGCGATCAGCAACAGGCCCGCCATGATGACCAGCCCATTGCGCGTACTGCCAGTCGCCTGTTCGATGATCCCCATCACCGACGGTCCGATAAATCCCCCCACCAGCCCGCAGGTATTGATGAGGGCCAGTCCGCCCGCCAGCGCCACGCCCTTCAGGCGTGACGACGGGAACAGGAAGACGATCGACTGCACCACGAAGAACATCAGTGCGGTCAGCGAGAAGCCGACGAGTGCCATCACCGGGCCTGCGAAGGCGGCAGTCAGCAGGCCGGCTGCCATCACGACCAGCCCCAGGCAGAGCAGGCGGCGGCCGCGCCGTGGGGTGTTGGCATGTCGGGGCAGCCATGCGGCCCCGATGGCGGCGGCTATCCAGGGCAGGGAATTGAGCAGCCCGATTTCCACGGGCGTGAGCTTGCCGTACGTGCCGATGATGCCCGGCAGGAAGAAGATCACCGTGTAGATCGAGATCTGGTGGCAGAAGTAGATGAAGATCGCCAGCCAGACCTGCGGATCACGCATGGCGCCCAGGAACGAGTGGCCACCTTTGCCGGCGCTGGCGTCGGCGGCTTCCGCGGCCAGTCGGCTGCGGACTTCCTGCGCCTGGGCTGGCGTCAGCCATGGCGCGCTGTCGGGGCCGTCGGGCAGCTTCTTCCATACCACCGCGGCAAGGAACACCGCAGGCAGGCCTTCCAGCACGAACATCCATTGCCAGCCCTTGAAGCCCCACATGCCATCCATGCCCAGCAGCGCGCCGCCCAGCGGGCCGCTGACGATGTTGGCGATGCAGACGCCGAGCAGGAAGTAGCCCACCGCCCGCGCGCGATCCTCGCGGCCGAACCAGTACGTGAGATAGAGCATCACACCGGGAAACAGCCCTGCCTCGGCCGCGCCGAGCAGCACGCGCATGATGTAGAAGGAGGTCTCGCCCTGGACAAAGGCCATCGCCGCGGACAGCAGGCCCCACGTGACCATGATGCGCGTGATCCAGAAGCGCGCCCCGACCCGATGCATGATCAGGTTGCTCGGGATTTCCAGCAAGGCATAGCTGAGGAAGAACAGACCCGCGCCCAGGCCGTAGGCCGCGGCGGAGATGTTCAGGTCGACAGCGATGTGGGTCTTGGCGAGTGCAATGTTGGTGCGATCGAGAAAGCTGATCACATAGGACAGCACCAGCAAGGGCATGAGCTTGCGGAACAGTAGTGCGGTCAGCGGGCGGTCTGTCGGCGCGGCCAGCGGCGGCGCGCCTGAGGCGGGTACGGTCTGCATGTGCGTAGTCTCCATCGGCGGATATGGCGCCACGCCCTGGGGCCGCGTGTCAGCCGTTCTGCCTGGTTGATGTCTTCAGTGTTCGAGGGTTGGGCGGGGCCAGGCCGCGGCGGCCCCGCCTGTTCAGAACGCGGTGCCTGCCGCGCCCTTGAGGTCCAGGATGTCGCGGGCTTCGTCCGGCGTGGCCACGTCGATGTTCAGGGCTTCGAGCACGGTCCGGATGCGCGTGACCTGCTCGGCGCTCGATGCCGCCAGCTGGCCCGGACCGATCCAGAGTGAGTCCTCCAGGCCAACGCGCACGCTGGCGCCCATTGCCGCGCCGATGGTCGCCAGCGGAAGCTGGCCTCGGCCGGCGCCCAGGATCGACCAGCGGAACTGATCGCCGAACAGGCGCCGGGCGGTGCGGTGCATGTGCATCAGGTCCTCGGGATCGGGGCCGATGCCGCCCAGGATGCCGAAGACGGATTGGATGAACACCGGGCCACTGACCAGGCCACGATCAAGGAAGTGCCGCAGGTTGTACAGATGGCTGATGTCATAGCACTCGAATTCGAAGCGCGTGCCGTTGGCATTGCCGATGCGCAGGATGTTCTCGATGTCCTGGTAGGTGTTCTTGAAGATCAGGTTGCGGCTGTTCTCCAGGTGTTCGCGCTCCCAGTCGTGCTGGAATTCCTTGAAGCGGTCGAGCATCGGGAACAGGCCGAAGTTCATCGAGCCCATGTTCAGCGAGGCCAGTTCCGGCTTGAAGGTCGTGGCCGGCAGCATGCGCTCCTCCACCGTCATGTGCGGGCTGCCGCCGGTGGTGATATTGATCACGGCGTCGGTCTCGGCGCTGATCCTGGCGAGGAACGGCCGGAACAGCTCCGGGTCCTGCGACGGGCGTCCGTCCTTCGGGTCGCGGGCGTGCAGGTGCAGGATGGCGGCCCCTGCGCGCGCCGCGTCGATGGCGGCGGTTGCGATCTCGTCGGCGCTCACTGGCAGGTGGGGCGACATGCTGGGCGTGTGGATGGCGCCGGTTGGGGCGCAGGTGATGATGGCTTTGGCTCGCTTGGCCATGGTGATTCCTTGGTCGGGTGTTGTCGCGTTTTGGCGGATAGCGGGCCGCGGATATCCGGCGGCCCCCGGAATGCGCTGGTCGCGCTAGCTGAGCGCCTGGGTCAGGCCGTCCACGACCATTTCCTGGCCGTGCACATTGGCCGCCTGGTCGCTGCAGAGGAAGCGCACCATGTTGGCGATGTCGCGCATCGTCACCATGCGGCACAGTGCAGCCTGAGACGTGTAGTTGCGCGTGACTTCCTCAAGCGGCTTGCCGAGCGACTCGGCCTTCGCGGCAATGACGGCGCGGATACGCGGGCCGTCGACCGCGCCGGGCAGCACCGTGTTGACGCGGATGCCATCCGCGCCCAGTTCAAGCGCCAGCGATTTGGTAAAGCCCACCACGGCCCATTTCGATGCGGAGTAGGCGGAACGGCCCGGCATGCCGAGATGCCCGGCAGCGGAGGACAGGTTGACGATCGACGGCGAGCGCCCCTGCCGCAGGCGCGGCACCGCGGCGCGGGCGCACAGGAACTGGCCGGTGATGTTGACGGCAAGCGTGCGCTCCCAGTCGGCCAGCGACAGGGTTTCGACACCGCCGGTCGGGCCGGCAACCCCGGCATTGTTGACCAGAACATCCAGGCCGCCAAAGGCGCCATCCACTGCCTGGAACAGCGCCTCGACGTCGCTTTCCTTCGACACGTCGGCCCTGACTGCCACCACGCCGGGCAACTCGGCGCAGACACGTTCAAGGCTGCCGCCAGCCACGTCGCAAACCGCAACGCGGGCGCCCGCCTCCACAAACGCCCGTGTGATCTCCAGGCCGATTCCGTCCGCGCCAGCAGTCACCAGTACGCGTTTGCCGGCGAGCGATTCATCCTTCCACATGATTCCAATCCTCTTGGGGACAGGCGGCTGCCTGCCTTCCGGACGAAGATTAAAACTGTGATCACAGATCAAATATAGAGAATAACCCTATGTGCTATGCTTCGCGGCATGACCCTGAATGACCTTGTCACGCCCCTTGTCCGCCAGACGCTCAGCCGCGACGTCTACACGCAGCTGCGAGACCTGCTGATCAGCGGCCAGATGATGCCGGGAGAGCAGATTTCCCTGCGCAACATTGCTGCCGCGTTGAACGTCAGCGTCATGCCGGTGCGGGAAGCGGTGCATCGCCTCGTTGCCGAGCAGGCACTTGAGCTCACGCCAAACCGCGCACTCCGGGTACCGAGGATGAGCGTCAGCCAGTTCGAGGAGATCACCAAGATCCGGATCGAACTGGAGGGACTCGCCACTGCGACCGCGGCGGAGCGCATCACCGATGAGGAACTGAAGCAGGTACAGGCACTGCACCGCCGGTTTGCCGACGAGATGTCGAAGCGCAGTCCCGACGGCGCGGATGTCATCGCCGCGAACCAGGCCTTTCACTTTGCCGTGTATGCGGCGGCGCGCATGCCGATCCTGTTGCAGATGATTGAGTCGCAGTGGTTGCGCATCGGCCCGATCCTTAACCATGACCTCCGCTCCGGATCGCGCCGCGTGGAAGAGCGCGTCGCGGTCAAGCATCACGACAATCTGATCGAAGCGCTGCGCAGGCATGACAGCGCGGCGGCATGCGCGGCGCTGCGCGGGGATATCGAGAGCGCGGCGGCCTATATTGTCTCGGCGGGGGTACTGGTCAATACGGACAGGACCGAGGATGCGGCGGTCACGCTGGTGCCCTTGAAGCGGGCGGCGAAGGCGGGGCGTGCGGGGATGAAGGGCTGATCAGCGCGGCAGGCTTGAAGAAGTTCAAGGCATTCAATGAGGGGCTGACATCGATGCCGTTTTGAAGCGAGCCAACACCTCCAATGCCTGCATTCCCGCCCCCCTCAAGCCGGTGCCAACCCAATCATCCGACTAACAGTCCCCGCAGCCCGCTGCAGCGCAGGCACCATCTCCTCCCTGATCCGCGCAGGCGTAGCCTCGCCCATTGACGTAGAGATCCCAAGCGACAGCTGCCTGGACCCCACTGCAGGCAGCGGCACGGCAATCGACATCTGATTGCTTTCCGGATATTCCAGCTCGCTCCATTCGCCGACCGGCAGCGCAAGCGCCATGGCCAGGGCACTGCCCGGCGGCAGCACGCTGCCTACCCGCAAGTTCATGACCACCAGCCGGCGCCGCTCGGCCGGCGCCATTGCGCGTCCGACGATGATGACGCCTTCCGGGTTGATCTCCCCCAGGTTCGCCGTGCCGGAATACACGTCAGCCAGTTGCTGCAGGTGCTCCTGCACCGCCTCGGTCACGCCCAGGCTTTCCATCGCGGCAAATCCGATCTCGAACACGCGCGTGGTGAGCCGCCACTGGTTTGCCTCGCGCGCCACGTAGCCCTCTTCCTCCAGCGTCAGCAGGAATCGCAGCACCGTGGGGTGGGGCAAGTCCACTGCGCGTGACAGCTCGGCCAGGGTCGGACGGCCGTTCTGGCGGAACGCTTGCAGGATGGCTAGACACCTGAGGATTGATCTATTACTCTTCATCAGTTCACTACGTGTAATATACGTTCACTAGATGAACAATATAAACCAAGAAAGCGTGGGCGGCAAGCATTCTCGCTGCTCCACCACAGGAGACAACATGAAGCGCCCCATTCTCAGTGCCGCGCTGGCCTGCGCGGCTGCAATCATGCCCGGGCCTGCCGCCTGGGCCAGCGATGCCTGGCCGAGCAAGCCGATCAAATGGGTTGTCCCTTACCCGCCCGGTGGATCCACCGACATGCTGGCGCGAATCGTCGGCCAGAAGCTGGGGGAACGGCTCGGGCAACCCGTGGTGGTGGAGAACAAGGCAGGCGCCGGCGGCAATGTCGGCACTGACTACGTGACCAAGCAGCCGGCCGATGGCTACACCATCGTGATGGGCAATATCGGCCCCATCGCGATCAATCCCTCGCTCTATCCCGACCTGCCGTACAAGCCGGGCAAGGATCTCGCGCCGGTGACCATGCTGATGGCGGTGCCCAACCTGCTGGTCGTGAATACGGCACTGCCGGTGCAATCCGTGAAGGACCTGATCCAGTACGGCAAGCGCCAGGCTACGCCGCTGACCTATGCAACGCCGGGCGCCGGCACCTCGCTGCACCTGGCGGGCGAGCTGTTTGCCAGCACCGCCGGCGTGCGCATGACCCACGTTCCCTACAAAGGCAGCGCGCCGGGGCTGAACGACACCGTGGCGGGCCATGTTCCGGTGATGTTCGACAACATGCCGTCGGCGCTGCAGCTGGTGAAGTCCGGCAAGCTGCGCGCGCTGGCGATCACCGGGGCCCAGCGTTCGCCGCTGCTGCCCGATGTGCCCACCATGGCGGAAGCCGGCCTGCGCGGCTATGAGATTGCAGGCTGGTTCGGCGTGCTGGTGCCCGCAGCAACGCCCAAGCCCATCGTTGCCCGGCTGGATTCAGAGCTGGAAGCCGTGCTGAAGATGCCCGACGTCCGCAAGAAGATCGATGAGATGGGCGGCGTCATCTCCGGCGCCGGGCCGGAGGCGTTCGGCGTCTTTATCGATGCGGAAACGCAGAAGTGGCGCGCGCTGGTGCGCAGCGCCCACATCACCGTCCAGTAACCCACGCAGTCGCTAACACGCTTTAAGCAAGGAGAACGCAAGCCATGTCGCAATACCGTTTCATCGATGTCCAGCCCATCGCGGGCGCCCTCGGTGCGGAGATCAGTGGGGTAGACCTGTCCCAGCCGGTGCCGGACGAGACGTTCGCAGAGATCCGCTCGGCGCTGCACAACCATCAGGTCATCTTCTTTCGCGACCAGCAGTTGACGCCGGACCAGCACAAGGCGTTCAGCGCCCGCTTTGGCGATCTGCTGGAAGTGCCGTTCGTCCGCGCGCTGGAAGGCCACGCTGAAATCCTGCCGGTGATGAAGGGTAAGGCGGAGCAGACCAAACGCAACTTCGGCGGTGCCTGGCACACGGACATGAGCTATGCAGAAATCCCGCCGCTGGGGTCGGCCTTGTATGCGCGCGTGATTCCGCCCTACGGTGGCGACACCATGTGGGCCAGCATGTATCACGCTTACGACGCTCTTTCCGATGGGCTAAAGCTGGTGCTCGACAAGTTGCTCGCCGTACATAGCCCCGTGCGTTCCTATGGCGCCAGGGGCGCCGTGGTCAACAACGGCGACCCCGCCCACAAGATGGACGTGCGTACCGATGACCGCGCCAACAGCGAGGTCCTCCATCCGGTGGTGCGGGTGCATCCCGCCACGGGCAGGAAGGCGCTGTACGTCAACAGCACCTACACCATGCGCTTCGAGGGCATGACCGAAGAAGAAAGCGCGCCGCTGCTGCAATACCTCTACGCCCACGCCGCCCGCCCCGAATTCACCTGCCGCTTCCGCTGGACCCGCGGCGCGCTGGCCGTGTGGGACAACCGCTGCACGCAGCATCTGGCGATGAACGACTATGACGGCTTTGACCGCGAGCTGCATCGCACAACCATCGCCGGCGACCGCCCGGTCGGCGTGGCAGCCTGAGCGCGCCGCTGTGCGCCTGGTGCGCCCCACTCGCTCCCTTACGCTCATCAAGGAGACGCGCAATGGCAATGCAAGTTCTGCCGCAGGACGCCCCCTGCGGCGCGCTGGTCTTGGGCCTGGACCTGAAGCAGGCACTGACCGATGCGCAAGTCGCCGAGATTCGCCGGCACTGGCTTGAGCACAAGGTCCTTGCCTTCACCGACCAGGACCTGGCCATCGAGGACATCGAACGCTTCGCGTCAACGATCGGCCCGCTCGGCAGCGATCCGTATTTCACCGCCATCCCTGGCCATCCCCATGTCGCGCAAGTGCGGCGCGATGCCAACGAGCGCACGCCGATCTTTGCCGAGTCCTGGCACTCGGACTGGAGCTTCCTGGCGCAGCCACCGGCGGCTACGGTGCTATACGGCAATGTCATTCCGCCAGTGGGCGGTGACACGCTGTTCGCCGACCAGTACGCCGCCTGGGACGCGCTGCCGGCGGAACTCAAATCACTGGTGGACGGCAGGCAAGGCGTCCATTCCGCGCGGCGCGGCTATTCGCGACAGGGCGCATATGGTGAGAAGGACAAGGGACGCTCGATGGCTATCCGCTATTCGGACAGTGCGATGGCAACGCAGCTACACCCCATTGCGCGCAAGCATCCCGAAACCGGGCGCACAGCCTTGTTTGTCAGCGTGGGCTATACGATCGGCATCGATGGCATGAGCGACGAGGAGGCGGCGCCGATCCTGCGTGCGCTGTTTGAGCACCAGGCCAGGCCGGAGTTTGTGTATCGCCATCGGTGGTCGCAGGGGATGCTTGTTGTTTGGGATAACCGATGTGTGAATCATGCGGCGACTGGTGGCTATGATGGGTATGATCGCCTGTTGCACCGGATTACTGTGGAGGAGCGCGGCGATCGCGTTGGTTGACGCTCCGGGCCGACGTTGGGGGCCGACGGGATGACGGCGACTGTATGACTTGCCTCAGTCCGGATGCGGCGGCAAGGGGCGCCGCGCCGTGGCGGCGGCGCACAAGCCCGTGTATGCGGCCCCCAGTGCGGAGGCTGCGCTGGCCGAGCTGGAGGCCTTCGACCAAGACAAATGGGTAAGGACTACTCCCCGATCGCCGCGTCCTGACGTCGTGTCTGGGATCAGGTGATCCCGCTCTTTGCCTTTCCGCCGGCGATCCGCAAGATCATTCACACAACAAATGCCACTTGAGCGCTGCGAGCCGCTTCATGCCAATGAGGTCCCAGTGATATTCCACTTCAGTTAGTACCACTGAGCCCCGGGTCGAGACGCGCCGGTCTAGCAGTCGTCCGCCGGCACGTTCGTAGAACCTGCGCGCCCGTGCATTTTCCTCGAGTGACCACAGGCGCATCGAACTGGAACCTCGCCTCAACAAGGCTGACGCGCAGCACGACAGAAGCCTCAGGCCGACACGCTTGTCATGAAACGCCTCCAGTACGTAGAGGGCGTAGACCTCTCCCCGACATTCCTGCTCTGCTTCGCGACATGGTCCGCAATCGGAAAAGCCGACGACTTCAGCCTCACTGGTCGCGACGAAACAGGCTACCGATGGGTCCGCGAGAATGCGATACCTGGCTGGCAGCCGGCTTTCCGCTGTCACATTCGCAAGCATATCTTTGGGAAGCAGCTCGCCATATGCTTGATGCCAGCAAAGCGCATGTACCGCCGAAATCGCAGCCGCATCGGCTTGGGTGGCAGGTCGGATGGTCAGGTCTTCCTGATGCGGGCGATCGGGCATTGGTCTGGTCATGTGGTTGCTAATGGAACCTCGCGATCCTCGGCCCAAGATCACCTCAAGTCAAACAAGCCGCATTAACCACCCCCACCGCCAACGAAATCACCCCCATCGC
>NZ_JBYTAH010000113.1:0-16270 GCF_058787975.1 Cupriavidus sp. FW305-26 | reverse complement strand
ACAAAAAGTGACTCGCCGGCTACGCCGGCGAAACAGCCACGCCCGCCAAGGGCGACAAGCGACCGCATTGGCGCCAGCCTAAAGGGCCGTCGCCCAATCCCCATCACCTCCTCCTCTCATCCCAAGGGTCATACCGATCCGCCTCCCAATAAGGCGAAATCCCGTAATACTGGTGAATGCTGGTCGCCCACTGCGAATCCGCCATGCTGGGCCAGTGGTCCTTGTCAAACCCCGGCGCGGCCTTGAGCCGATCCCTTTCAACACCAAGCACAAAACACTTGCGCCGCGTATCGAGCGTGAGCGCCGACCACGGCAAGGCGAAGAGTTTTTCACCAATGCCAAGGAAGCCGCCCATGGCCAGCACCGCGTAGGCCACGCGCCCACCCAGCACGTCGATCATGATGTGGTCGATGGTGCCGATATCGTCGCCGGCGGGGTCAACCACCTTGTTGCCCTCGAGCGTGTCGGCTGCCATCACGAATGGGCCAGGGCCCGGGGAATCGCGGTCGATGCCGCCGACGATGGATGCGCCGTGCGGCGGCCGTTCTTCAGGGGGCTCAGGTTGGACTCGGGTCATGGCTATCTCCGTTTGGCGGGCCGCGGCGCGGGGCCCTGGGTAGAATCCCGCCGCGGCACCTGGACTCAGGGTTGCGGAAATGCGCTTCAGCGCTTGCTGGCCGACCCCTTGCGCTGGCCGGCCGGCTTGGCGCCCACGGGCTGCTCGTCACTGCCCCGTTTGAGCTTCCAGTCGACATCGTCGCGCGCGGTCTGCGTCTTCTTCTCGGCGTGCATGGCCGCGCTCGGCGAGATCGGGTCGCTGGCCGGGAACGTCATCTCCAGCGAGTCGTCCACGGCGGCCTGGTAGGTCTTGGCTTCCTTGCCCCGTTGCTTGTCGCCTGCGGCGGCCTTGCTGCCTGCGTGGGCCTTGCCCGCGGATGGCCCGCTCATGCGGGCAGCCAGGGACTTGTCGGATTTCGCGCCGGACGGCTTGTGAGCAACCTGCGCGGCCTTGTCGGATTTGCGGCTGGCTTTGGGCATGGTTGTACCCTCCTTGGTTGGGTCATTCATCCATGCAAGGCGCGGGCCAGAAACGGGAAAGGACAGGAGAGTGGCGGGGGAGCGGTGCGGGCGCTGCCGTGACGCCGCAGGTATGGCAAGTGCAACCAGGGCCGGCCGGCAAGCGCTACGCGTAGCGCACGCGACAGGCCGGTAAAAACTACATGAATGCGCGGCGCCGCTTCAGGCGCTCATGTGGCGCGGGAACCTGACGGCGATGCAAACCCTGATCCGGTCGTTATCGCAGCCATCGCTTTCCGCGCTCAGCGCCGCCCCGTGCATTTCGACCATGCGGCGCGTCAGCAGCAGCGCGCTGCTCTGCCGGGCCGGGGTCGCGCCGTCCGGCGCCGCCCGGCGCCCGAAGAAATCGGTCAGCGCGGTCAGCCGGCTGGCGCTGCGCTGCTGGTCCAGCGGCGGGCTCTCGGTAATGCGCAGCTTCACGTGATCCGGCTCGCTCAACACCTGCACGCCGACCGAGCCGCCGGCCGGCGCGCGCCAGATGCAATGCACCAGCAGGTGCCGCAGCAGCGGGGCCAGCCGCTCGGCGTCGCCATCGATCAGATAGGCTGCTTCCGACGAATCCGCCGCACCGTCAGTGGCGACCGGCGACAGCAGCACGCCACGGGCTTCGGCGGTGGGACGCCGGTCGGCAATGGCCTGGGCCGTGAGCGCCAGCAGGTCCAGGCGCTGCCAGCGCGGTGCGCTCTCGTCGGCCAGCAGCCGCACGGCCTCTTCCATCTCCTCGATCAGCGCCAGCTGCTGCTGCATGCCGAAGCGAATCCCGTCCAGCGCGCGCTGCGCGGGCGCCGGCATGGTATCGAAGGCACGGTCCAGCACGTAGGCCCAGCTCTGGATGGCGTTCAGCGACGAACGCAGGTCATGCGCCGATTGCTCGATCAGCGCGCTCACCTCTTGCACGCTGCGCACGGCGCCGGCCGGCGAGGAAAGCGGAGCGTCCGGCATCGCGGATTGCGGGGGGTGCTGCGTCATGTGCGGCTCGGCATTGGCACGTCCCCGGCCGGATTGGCCGGGTTGTATGCGTTGGAGGAAGCAAGAAACGTGCTGCACAGGGCGCTGCGGCTCACTGGCACGGGCCCGATCCCCGCTAACGCAGGCGCTGCCTCACGCCATCAGCCGGTAGCCGACGAACCGGTGTCGTTGCGCGAGGCGCGCAGCCACTCTGGCAATTCGCCGCGGGCGGCATAATCTTCCAGCCGGTTGTACAAAGTCTTCAGGCTGATGCCGAGGATCTCGGCCGCGTGCTTCTTCACCCCCGCGCATTGCTCCAGCGTGGCGAAGATCAGCTGCCGGTCGGCATCGGCAAGGGACATGCCCACCGGCACCGACACCACCGCCGCGCCCGGCGCCTGCGTGGCCGCGACCTGCAGCGGCACCTGCACCTCGGTGATGAGGTCGTCGTCGGACATGATGAAGGCGCGCTGCACGAAGTTGCGCAGCTCGCGCACATTGCCGGGCCAGGCGTGCAGGCGCAGGCTGTCCAGCACATTGGGCGCGAAGCGGCGCTGGGTGCCCTGCTCGGCATTGAGCTGGTCCAGCATCAGGTTGGCGATCTGGATCACGTCGTCGCCGCGCGCGCGCAGCGGCGGCAGTTCTACCGGGAACACGTTCAGCCTGTGGAACAGGTCCGCGCGCAGCTTGCCGTCGGCCACCGCATCTTCAGGGTTGCGGTTGGTGGCGGCCAGCACGCGCACATCGGCATGGCATTCGCGGTTGGTGCCCACGCGCATGAAGGTGCCGGTCTCCAGCACGCGCAGCAGCTTGACCTGCAGCTCGGCGGGCATCTCGGTGATCTCGTCCAGGAACAGAGTGCCGCCGTCGGCGCGCTCGAAATAGCCCTTGTGCTGGCGGTCCGCGCCGGTAAAGCTGCCGCGCTCGTGGCCGAACATCTCGCTTTCGATCAACGTGGGCGAGATCGCGCCGCAGTTGACCGCCAGGAACGGCTGCCGCCGCCGCGACGAGAGCTCGTGCACGGTCTGCGCGGCCAGTTCCTTGCCGGTGCCGCTTTCGCCGATCAGCAGTACCGTGGCTTCAGTCGGGGCCACGCGGGCAAGCTGGTCGTAGACCACCTGCATCACTTCGGAACTGCCCATCAGCCGGCCGAAACGGCCATAGCGGCGCAACTCGCCGCGCAGCGAATGGATCTCGGCGCGCAACTCGCCGGTGGTGGCCAGGCGCCTGAGCACGGTCTGCAGCCGCGCCACGTTGATGGGCTTGACCAGGTAATCGGTGGCACCGGCGCGCAGCGCTTCGACCGCGCTTTCCACACTGGCATAACCGGTCGTGAGGATCACTTCGACGCCCGAGGCGCCAACCTCGTCGAACAGCTCCATGCCGTTGCCGTCCGGCAGGCGCAGGTCCGCCACAATCGCCTCCGGCATGCGCCAGCCGATCTGCAGCCGTGCCTCGCGCAGGGTGCCCGCCGTGGCGGAGCTGAAGCCTTCCATGGCCACGATCTCGGCTAGCGCGGCACATGCGTTTTCGTCGTCATCGACAATCAGGATGTGGGGCATACGATCCGTCAGTGAGACCTATTGGAAACTTGGGCGAAATCCGCTGGCGCCTCCGTTCGCGGGCCACGGCGGTCACGCTGCCGGGCTCGGGCACGCCCGCCGCCACGCTCCATGCAAGGCGTGGCGCGACAGGCACAGGGGCGGCACGGGTTTCGACTGCGACATTGTCAGTCGGTTGCACAAGTCCACTGCGTAATGCCAGTCTAAGCGCGGGCAGGCACGGTCGTTGCCGGTGTCCGTCTGACACAGCTGTCGGATGTTTCCGCGCGGGCTCAGACACTTATGGCAAGCCCCTGCGCCAAAGGCTAGCATAGGAACTTCTCACGACAAGCCCGCCCCCGACCGAGGCCTTCATTGTGCCCGTGACCGCCAGCACATCGCGGCGCAGCAACGCCGCTCTCTCTGGGCAGCCCGCCAGCCACGCCGCCAGCACATCCGAGCCGGCGCGCGAGCCCGCGCCGCGCCGTGCCATACCCTCGCAGGTGTCGCTGCTGTGGGAAAGCGCGTCGCCCGCCATGCAACGCCTGCTGGCCCAGATCGAGCGCGTGGCGCCCACCGATGTCACCATGCTTGCGGTAGGCGAAAGCGGCTCCGGCAAGGAAGTGGTGGCGCGCGCGGTGCATGAGCGCAGCGCGCGCCGCAACGGCCCGTTCATTGCGGTCAACTGCGGGGCGATCCAGCCCACACTGATCGAGTCGGAACTGTTCGGCCACGAGAAAGGCGGCTTTACCGGCGCGATCGAGCAGAAGGCAGGCTACTTCGAGCAGGCCCATGGGGGCACGCTGTTTCTCGACGAAGTCACTGAAATGCCGCTCGAGATGCAGATCAAGTTGTTGCGGGTGCTGGAAGGCCGCACCTTCCACCGCGTCGGCGGCGACACGCCCATCGCCACCGACGTGCGCATCCTGGCAGCCACCAACCGCGACCCGGTCGAGGCAGCGCGTGCCGGCCAGTTGCGTGAAGACCTGCTGTACCGGCTGGCCGTGTTCCCGCTGCATATCCCGCCGCTGCGCGAGCGGCCCGACGATATCGTGCCGCTGGCACGCCACTTCCTGGCCGAGTACAACGCCATGGAGCGCACCGACAAGGCCTTCTCGGCCGCCTCGCTGGAGCGGCTGGTGCGCTATGACTGGCCGGGCAATGTGCGCGAGCTGAAGAACGCCGTCTACCGCGCCTTTATCCTGGCCGACAAGGTCGTGGAGATCGGCAACCCCAACCTGGCCACGCAGCCGCCGCGGCCCACCACGGTAGACGGCGTGGTCAGCGTGCGCGTCGGCACCACGCTGGCCGACACCCAGCGCGAAATCATCATGGCCACGCTGGCGCGCTTTGACGGCGACAAGCGCCAGGCCGCGCGCGCGCTCGGCATCAGCCTGAAGACGCTGTACAACCGGCTGGACGCCTACCGCTCCTTGTAAGGCAGCGGCGCGGCCAGCGCGCGCGACAGGGCCTCGATCGCCAGCGGCTTGGTCAGGTAGGCATGGAAGCCGGCCAGTTCGCTGCGCCGCTGGTCTTCGGCAGTGCAGCGCCCAGTCAGCGCCAGGAACTGCACCGCGCGCGGGGCGCACGCCTGGCGCAATGCCGGCAGGACTTCAAAGCCCGACATGTCGGGCATTTCCAGGTCGAGCAGCACGCAATCCGGGCGGAATTCGGCAACCAGGTCCAGTGCCTGCTGGCCGCCATGGGCGGCGCGCGCCTCATGGCCGAGCAGGCCCAGCAGCTCGGCCATGCTGTCAGCCGAATCGGCATTGTCGTCCACCACCAGCACGCGGCGCCGCGGCACCAGCCCTGGCGGCGGCGTGCCGGCCTCGCGGCGGCGGGCGCTGGCGCGCGGCAGGATCACGGTGAAGGTGCTGCCCTTGCCCGCGCCACCGCTGTCGGCCTGGATCGCGCCGCCGTGCGCTTCCACCACGGCCTTGGCCAGCGCCAGCCCGATGCCCAGGCCGCTGCGGCTGCCGGCGCCGGCCTCCTGCGCGAACAGGTCGAAGATGCGGTCCAGCGCCGCCGGCGCGAGACCCCGGCCGGTATCCGACACGGCGGTGATGACGCGCGCTGACTCCACGCTCACATGCACGCTGACGATACCGCCGCGCGGGGTGTACTTGACCGCATTGCTGAGCAGGTTCAGCAGCACCTGCCCCAGCCGCGCGGCGTCGGCGCGCACATAGGGCGAGCTTGCCGGCAGCGCCAACACGAGCCGCTGGCCGGCGGCTTCCAGCACCGGGCGGATTGCCTCGATGCTGGTGGTTACCACGTCGTTGTACGAGGTGGGCGTCAGCTCCATCTTCAGCTTGCCGGCGGTCACGCGGCCTACGTCGAGCAGGTCGTTCACCAGCCGCTCCAGCTGGTGCAGCTGGCGGTCGATGATCCCGGCGCAGCGGCGCACGCGCGTGTCGGCATCCGGGGTCAGCTCGATCACTTCGACTGCGTTGCGCACCGCCGCCAGGGGATTGCGTAGTTCATGCGCCAGGATGGCCAGGAACGATTGCAGCCGGCGGCTGCCGGCCTCCAGCATTTCCAGCCGCAGCGCATCGCTCAAGTCGCGCACGGTCCACAGCAGGCTGGTCGGGCAGCCGGCGGCGTCGCGCACCAGCACCATGCGCGTATGGCAACGCACCACCGAGCCGTCCTTGCGTGCCACGCGCTCTTCGCCGGCCCACTGGCCGCACGCGCGCGCGGCTTCCAGCGCCGCGCGGTCGCGCCCCGCGGCGGCATCCTGGCGGGAATAGAGCAGTGCCAGCGGCTGGCCGACGGCTTCGGCCTCGACGTAGCCGGCCAGCGCCTGCGCGCCGACGTTCCAGCTGCGGATGGTGCCGTCCAGGTCAAGTTCGCACACCGCGGTGCCGGGCAGGTTTTCAGCCAGCAGCCGCATCCGGGTATCGGCGAGCCGGGCATGCTCGGATGCAGCCTGCTGCACGGTAATGTCGCGGCACGACACGATAAAGCCGGCGGCCTGGCCTGCCGCGGACTCCACGGACGAGGCATCGCCATGCCTGGCCGCTACGTCCGGCCCGTCGGCAGCGCCAATGGCCCGCATGAGGCAGGACGCCTGCAGCAGGCTGCCGTCGCGCCGCACGCGCCAGCCCTGGTCGCGCGCGCTGCCTCCGAGTGCGGCCGCCTGCAGCCATTGCTGCGGCAGGCCGGCAGCGACATCGTCAGGACGATGCAGGCAGGAAAGGTGACGGCCGGTGATTTCCTCGGCGCTGTAGCCGAACACGCGCCGCGCGGCATCCGGCCACATCGCAATACACCCGTGCGCATCGGTCTCGAACACGGCGCAGTCTTCCACCGCGTCGAGCAGGCGCCGGTACTGTGCCGCCAGCAGGAGGCCGGCATCGTCCGCCAGGGTGCCGTCCGGCTCGCCGACGAGTGACGTACGGATGCCTTTTGCCGCATGCGGCTCGGACATGAGCATACCTTCTGTGTGATGGGGAAGACAGCAGGCCCCGTGCGCGGGCGGCCTGGCGCCGCCGTCCGGCGGAGGCCCGAATGCCCGCAACTGCGGGCATTCGAGTCAATGATAGGCGTTCGCGGCCCACGCGCCACCAATGTGCGCGGCACAGGACACTAGCGCTTGTGCCGCAACTGGTACACCGCGGCAACCGCGGCGGAGGCGCCCACCACCAGCGCAGTGGCCAGCATCGGGTGCCGCGCGGTGGTGGTGTAGGGGCAGGAGTGCAGCGCGTTGTGGCTGCCGCTGCGTTCCTGCAGGCCACTGCCGCTGCCATACAGCGCGTTGTCCTCGAGCGGACCCGCGGGGTGATGCGTCTGTTGCGCGCGGCCCATGAAGCGGCGCATGAAGCGGTCGAAGGTGTGCGGCGCGTGGTACGCCGCGGCCGAGAACGCCTTGGCGGCCGCACCGACGAAAAGCTCGCGGCGCGGGTTCGCGGCGGCAAACAGGATCGCGTCGGCCGCCAGCGCCGGGTCATACAGCGGCGGCGGCATGCGCGGCTCGACATCGAGGAAATTCTTGGCGTGCATCGCCAGCGGCGTTTCCAGTCCGGCAGGCTTGATCAGCGTCACGCTGACCGGCGCCTGCTCCTGCTCCAGTTCCAGCCGCAGCGAATCGGTAAAGCCCTTGATCGCGTGCTGCGAGGCCGCATAGGCGCTCTGCAGCGGCAGCGGGCCGTCCGCCGCCTCGCTGCCCATGTTAATGATGGCGCCGCCGTGCTCGCGCAGGTGCGCGGCCGCCGCCAGCGAGCCATGCACGGTGCCCCAGTAGTTGGTATCGAACAGCCGCCGCTGGTCTTCCAGCGGCACGTCGCAATGGCGGCCGAAGATGGTCACGCCGGCGTTGTTGATCCAGGTATCGAAGCCACCGAAGCGCTCGATCGCAGCCTGCGCCACCTTGCCAACCTCTTCATGCTTGCCGACATCGGCCACCACGGTGATGACTTCATTGCCATGCTCGCGCAGCTCTTCGGCCAGCTGGTGCAGCGAGCCCTCGCTGCGCGCCACCAGCACCAGCCGCGCACCCTGCTGCGCCGCCTTGCGCGCCGTCACCAGGCCCACGCCGCTGCTGGCACCGGTCAGGACGATGACCTGCGAGCCAATGTTCTTCAGGGTTGGTTTCATCGCCGCTTCTCCTCGGGGAGGCCCGGCACGGTGCCGGGCATGCCGCTGGGGAGTTGCAAGGAGCGTTCCTGTCCGGGGCGGCCCTGGCTGGCGGCGCCACGGCAGGCGGGCTGCCGCAGATTTACAACACCCGGTAAGAACCACATGGCGCGACGCGCATGGGGCTGCGGCCGGGCGCTGTAGGACGGGCGCCGATTTCAGCGGCGGCATGTGCTGCCTAAGCTGGATACATCCCACCTAACCGGCGACAGCAATGGCCAAGACCACGCGACCGACAGCGCCAAAGGATCCAGGCAAACGCCGCGCCGCGGCAAAAGGCGCCGGCAAGCCCACCGGCAAGCGCGCCAGCACGGCCCGCCCGGCGGCACGCGGCGCGCCAGCCGCCAAGGCCGCTCCCGCCGCGCTCGATAAATACCGCCGCATGCGCGACTTCGGCGCCACGCCTGAGCCCAGCGGCGCCGCGCGCACCCGCGGCAAGGTGCACAAGCGCGCCGGCGAGCTTTCCTTCGTGATCCAGAAGCACGCGGCGCGTCGGCTGCACTATGACTTTCGCCTCGAACTCGGCGGCGCGCTGAAAAGCTGGGCCGTGCCCAAGGGGCCGAGCCTGGACCCGGCCGACAAGCGCATGGCCATCCATGTCGAGGACCATCCGCTGGACTATGCCGGCTTCGAGGGCGTGATCCCCGCCGGCCACTATGGCGCCGGCACGGTCATCGTCTGGGACCGCGGCACCTGGTTGCCGGTAGGCGATGCCGAGGCCGGCTACCGCGCCGGCAAGCTGAAGTTCGAGCTGCGCGGTGAAAAGCTGCACGGTCACTGGACCCTGGTGCGCATGCACGGCAGCCGGCAGAAGGAGCAGGACGCCTGGCTGCTGATCAAGGAGCGCGACGAGACCGCCGTGCCGGCATCGGAGTTCGATGTGGTCGAGGCCTTGCCGGACAGCGTGCTGGGCGGCACGCAGCGCAAGCCCGCGGCAAAGCGCGCGAAGTCCGCGCAGCCGCCTGACGAAGCCGCACCAGATGCACACGGCACGGCGAAATCCATGAAGCCGCCGCGCGGCGCGCCGCGCGCGGCCTTGCCGCTGGCGCTGGCGCCGCAGCTGGCCACGCTGGTGGAGCAGCCTCCGTCCGACGCGCAGGCGTGGCGCTACGAGATCAAGTTCGACGGCTACCGGCTGCTGGCCCGCATCGACGGCAAGGATGTGCGCCTGTTCACGCGCCAGGGCAACGACTGGACCAGCAAGCTGCGTGCGCTGGCGCGCGACGTCGGCACCCTGGGCCTGCCCGATGGCTGGCTCGATGGCGAGATCGTGGTGCTCGGCAAGCATGGCGCGACCGACTTCCAGGCGCTGCAGAATGCCTTCGATACCGCGCGCGTCGAGGGCATCCAGTATTTCGTGTTCGACCTGCCCTACTTTGCCGGCCATGACCTGCGCAAGGTACCGCTGGTGGAGCGGCGCGCCCTGCTGCGCCGGATCTTCGCGCACAACACCTCGCCGCGCCTGCAGTTCAGCGAGGACTTCGAGGCCGGCCCTGCCGACATGCTCGAGGCAGCCTGCCGCATGAAGCTTGAAGGCGTGATCGGCAAGCGCGCCGACGCCGCCTATGTCAGCGCGCGCACCAGTACGTGGATCAAGCTGAAATGCACCTTGCGCCAGGAGTTCGTGGTGGCGGGCTTCACCGACCCGAAGGGCAGCCGCGCCGGCATCGGCTCGTTGCTGCTTGGCGTGCACGACAGCGGCGGGCGGCTGCGCTACGCGGGCAATGTCGGCACCGGCTTCGACGCGCGCACGCTGGGCGCGCTGCGCACGCAGCTGGACGCGTTGCGCGCCGATTCCGCGCCCTTTGAGAACGTGCCTGCAGGCGTAAAGGGGCACTGGGTGCGGCCAAAGCTGGTGGCCGAGGTCTCGTTCGGCAGCTGGACCCGCGAAGGCCGCGTGCGCCATGCCGTGTTCCACGGCCTGCGCACCGACAAGCCCGCGCGCGCGGTGTCGGTGGAGCGGCCGGCAACGCCGGCGGCCAACGGCAAGCCCGCGGCAACCACGGCAAAGCATGCCGGCACACGGCCGAAGGCCGCGGCAAAGCGCACCACCGCCGCCGGCGGCAAGGTCGCGATCAGCCATGCCGAGCGCGTCATCGACACAGCATCCGGCCTGACCAAGGGCGACCTGGTGCGCTACTACGAACGCGCCGCGCCGCTGATCCTGCCGCACCTGCGCGGGCGACCGATCGCGATGGTGCGCGCGCCATCGGGCGTGGGCGGCGAGCAGTTCTTCCAGCGGCATAGCGACACGCTGCGGGTGGACGGCCTCAACGTGCTCGATCCGGGCCTGTGGCCTGGGCATCCCGCGCTGCTGGAAATCGCGTCGGCCGAAGCCCTGGTGGCCGCGGCACAGCTCAATGTGGTGGAGTTCCACACCTGGAACGCCGGCAAGCGCAGCATCGAGCGCCCCAACCGCATCGTCTTCGACCTGGACCCGGGCGAAGGCGTGCCCTGGCCACAAATGCAGGAAGCCGCCGCGCTGATGAAGGCGCTGCTCGATGAACTCGGCCTCGCCAGCTTCCTGAAGACCAGTGGCGGCAAGGGGCTGCACGTGGTGGTGCCGATCACGCCGCGTGCCGGGTGGGACGAGGTGAAGGCGTTCGCGCATGACGCGGTGCGCCATGTCGCCGCCACCGTGCCGCAGCGCTTCGTGGCCAAGAGCGGTCCAAGCAACCGCGTTGGCAAGATTTTCATCGATTACTTGCGCAATGGCATAGGCGCCACCACGGTGGCGGCATTCTCGGCGCGGGCACGCCCGGGGCTGGGGGTATCGATGCCGGTGTGGTGGGAGGAACTCGATAGCCTGCAAGGCGCGGCGCAGTGGACCGTGGCCAATGCCGGCCCGAGGCTCGACGCCGTGGCGGCCGACGACCCATGGGCGGACTACGCCGAAACCCGGCAGGCGATCACGCGCGCCGCGGCGCGACTGGCACGCGCCCGATAGCCCCCCGTTCCCGCCGGAGATCCACAGCAGTCGCCAAGCGGCACATTTCTTGCCGCATCCCGGTCATGGCACACGGCCCGGCACCCCCGCCGCGTGCGCCACGTTGCACTGCTGCCAGTGCAGCGACGACATGGAGACGTGATGATGAGCCAACTCAGGATCGCCGCGAAGATTCGAGCCACCGCTGCCGCGCCACGCAACCGCCGCGCCTTGCGCCACCTGCTGGTTTCCTGCGCGATGCTGTCCTTCGCCGCCAGCCCGGTGCAGGCACGCCTGCCGGCACCGACGCCCGAGCAGCAGCAGGCCGCCGAAGCCAAGAAGTCCAAGGAAGCCGAAGCGGCCAAACAGCAGGCCGAGGCATTAAGCCGGGTCCAGGACCGGATCGCTGCGCGCTTTGGCAAGGGCGCCACCGGCGGCGGCACTACCGAGCCCGGCAAGATCCCGCAGAAAGCTGTCGAAGCAACCGGCTCAGCCGGACCGCACGGCGGCACCTCCCCCAGCGCCGAAGCGCATGGCGGCGAGGCGGCCCGCCGCTGAAGCGCGCCACGCATGGCCACGCGGTTGCCGCGCTGCGTGCCGGGCGACGCCTGCCCGGCACGCCTCTTGCCACTCTGCCAGCGCAACAGCCTGGCAAAGACCGCAGGCGTGCTGATGCATAAGGGGGAATGGCGATGGACGACATCTGTGCGCATGTAATACCTACAACCGGCGGCCGCGCCGGCGCGGCAAAGCTTGCAAGCGGGGCAGCGCGGCCGGCGCGGTTTTACACGGCGCCGCCGCGGACCATCCCGGGTCCTGAGCAAACCTCCGCGCGGGCGCGCAAGCGCCTGTCAGCGTGATGCCATGACGCCGCATGCCGCCAACCCGGCCCCGCTGATCCTGAATGTCGATGACCGCGAGGGGCCGCGCTACGTCAAGAGCCGCATCCTCCATCGCGGCGAGTATTCCGTGATCGAGGCCGCCACCGGCCATTCGGCGCTGTCGCTGGTGCGACAGCATGCGCCGGTGCTGGTGCTGCTGGCCGCACGCCTGCCCGATATCAGCGGGCTGGAAGTCTGCCGGCTGCTCAAAGCCGATCCACAGACCGCGCACACGCTGGTGCTGCTGACCTCGCCAGGGCTGGCGCAATCGCGCCAGCGCGTAGAGGCGCTGAACTGCGGCGCCGACGGCTACCTGGTCGAGCCTGCCGAACCGGAAGAGGTGTTGTCGAGCATCCAGGCGCTGCTGCGGCTGCGCGGGGCAGAGGACGCCTATCACCGCACCTCGCGGGCACTGCATGAGCATGAAGACATGTTCCGCCAGCTGGCCGAATCGCTGGCCGACGTGGTGTGGATCCTGGACCCGGCCGAGCCCCGCCTGCTGTTCGCCAGCCCCTCGCTCGCCACGTTGTGCGGCCATAAGCCCGAGCAGCTGACGCAAGAGCCGCGCCGCTGCCTGGAGCGCGTGGCGCCGGCCGACCGTGCGCGCGTGGAAGCGGCGTTCGCCAGCATGCTGGGCGACGGCAGGCTGGACATCGAGTTCCGCCTTGCGCGCCCGGACGGCGAGCTGCGCGATATCCGCGCGCGCGCGTTCCCGGTACGCGGCGCGGAAGGCCAGCCGGGCGACGACCGCACGCCGCCGTTGCGCATTGCCGGCACCTGCCAGGACGTGACGCTGCAAAACCGTGCCGGCCGCGCGCTGCATGACGAGGAACGGCGCAAGGACCAGTTCCTGGCGATGCTGGCGCATGAACTGCGCAATCCGCTGGCGCCGCTGCGCAGCGCCGCGGACCTGTTGCAGCAGCTCTCGCCCTCGCGCGAGGACATGTTCCGCGCGCGCGACATCATCGGCCGGCAGCTGCACCACCTGACCCGGCTGGTGGACGAGCTGCTCGACATCTCGCGCTTCAACCAGGGCCGCATCACGCTGCGCGAGGACCTGGTGGAACTGCGCACCGCGCTCAATACCGCGGTGGAAGCCGTGCGCCCCACGATGGACGCCTGCGGCCATACGCTGCGCCTGTCGCTGCCCGAGCAGCCCCTGCCGGTACGTGGCGACCTGGTGCGCCTGGCGCAGATCTTCAGCAACCTGCTGCAGAACGCCGCGGCCTACACGCCCGCCGGCGGCCAGATCGTCGTCGATGCCAGTCTCGAGGACGGCGCGGCGAACACCGCGCCCGATGCCGCGTCCGGCGCCCGCGTCACCGTGCGCGTGCGCGACAACGGCGCCGGCCTGTCCGAGGCACTGCAGCGGCAGCTGTTCGATCCGCTGGCCGCGCGCGACGACGGCACCCAGCCCGAACCGCCGCGCAGCGCGATCCAGCAGGACGGTCCCGGCATCGGCCTGACGCTGGTGCAAAAGCTGGTGCGGCTACATGGCGGCACCATCCGCGCCGACAGCCCCGGCCCCGGACAGGGCAGCACCTTCACCGTGACGCTGCCGGTGGAGCCGTGGCAGAAGTGGCACCCAGGCTCCGGCCGCACCGCGCCGCACCGCGGCGTGCCGCGCCGGATCATGGTGGTGGACGATAACCCTGACGCGCTCGAGGCCATGATGATGACGCTGCAGACACTTGGCCATACGGTGGTGACCGCCGCCGACGGCCCCAGCGCGCTGGCGCGCGCCACCGATGCCCGGCCGGAGGTGGTGCTGCTGGACCTGGGCATGCCCGCCATGGACGGCTTCGAGACCGCGCGCCGCCTGCGCGCGCTGCCCGAGATGCGCGGCGCCACGCTGGTGGCGCTGACCGGCTTCGGCCAGCCCGAGGACCGCCGCCGCGCGCTGGAAGCCGGCTTCGACCAGCACCTGGTCAAGCCAGCCGACCTGGACGCGCTGACACGGCTGCTGGATGCACTCAGCGCGGACCATTCCTAGCGCGATGCCGATGCCAGCCGCCGCTCCCATCCACCCTTGAACAAGGAAGCTCCGTGCATACCACGCCCGATCCCGACATCCCGCCGCGCAAGCCTGAAACCCCGCCGCCGGAACCTCCGCCGGGCCCGCCCGAACCAGTGGCAGACCCGCCTCCGGGCGATCTGCCGCCACCGCCGCCGCAACGTGCCCGTGCGGCTGGCAAAGGAGCCCTCACGTGTCACGCATCATCTGGAAAGGCGCCATAACCTTTGGCCTGGTCAATATCCCGGTAGTATTGCGGCCCGCGTCGCGCAGCCAGACGCTGGACCTTGACCTGCTGGACGTGCGCGACATGGCGCCGGTGGGCTACCAGCGCATCAACAAGAGCACCGGCAAGCCGGTCGACAAGGAGTATATCGTCAAGGGCTACCAGTACGCCAAGGACGAATACGTGCTGCTGAACGAGGAAGACTTCCGCCAGGCCAATGTCGAGGCCACGCAGACGGTGGATATCGTCAGCTTTGTCGACGCGCAGAGCATCCCGCCGTACTACTTCGACACGCCCTACTACCTCGAACCCGACAAGCGCGGCGAGCGCGGCTACGCGCTGCTGCACGAAACCATGCGCCGCACCGGGCGTGCCGCGCTGGCGCTGGTGGTGCTGCGCGCCCGTCAGCACCTGGCCGCGATGCTGGTGCACGGCGACGCGCTGGTGCTCAACACCATGCGCTTTGCCGACGAGGTGCTGCCCATCTCCGAACTGCGCCTGCCCAAGGCGACCACCGGCAAACCCACCGGCGCGCATGCGCGCGAGATCGAGATGGCCACCAAGCTGGTCGAAGACATGAGCGAAGACTGGGAGCCGGAACAGTACCGCGACAGCTATCGTGACGACCTGATGGCGCGCATCGAAGAAAAGATCGACTCCGGCAAGACCCACCAGCTGACCCCGCCTGCGGAAGAGGAAGAAGCGCCGCGCCAGGGCGCCAAGGTCATCGACATGGTGGCGCTGCTGCGCCAGAGCCTGGGCCAGCGCGGCAAGGAAGACAAGGAGGACGCCACGCCCGCGCGCCGCAAGGCCCCTGCGCGGCATGCCGCCGCCAGGAAGCAGCCCGCTGCCAAGCGGGCTGCGACCCCGCCTGCCAAGCGCGCCAGCACCGCCGCCAAGACCAAGCGTGCACCGGCCAAGCGCGAGTCGCACGCGCCGGCCGCGCGCAAGAGTTCAAGCACTACGCGCAGGAAGCACGCGGCTTAGGCAGGGGGGCCAAATTCCGATTGCGTTCTCCCTCTCCCACGCGCGGGAGAGGGAGCAAACCCTCAGCATCGGACAAACCCGCTTACCGCGATGACACCTTCAGGTTGTCATTGACCGACGTCACGCCCTCGACGCTGCGGATCGCGTCGAGCGCCAGGTCGTGCTGCTGCTGGCTCGGCACCGTGCCGCTCACGTCGACCGTGCCCTGCCTGGTTTTCACACGGATGCCGGTGGACTTGAGGTCCTTGGTCGTGAGCAGCTTGGTCTTGATCCTGGTGGTGATAGCACCGTCCTCGACGGCCCGCTTGGCCTTGTCGGCGCTCATGTCCGGGGCGGCGCCCCGGTCAGGGTCGGCACGGCCGGGCATGCCCGGCGCGGAATTGACGGGTGCCACAGGGGTATCGTCGGCCGCAACCAGGATCAGGCCGCTCTTGTCGAGCGCCAGCGCGCTACCGGCTACCGCCAGCGCCGCAGCAACACAGGCCATCCGCACGGTGCGCGCGGGAATTCGGGAAAAACGCATGGCTGCCTCCTTTTTCGGGTCACCAGCGCATCCGTTGCCGGACTTGCCTGGCACGCGGAACCACTGGTAAGGCATATTTCAGCAAGCTCCATACCTGCCGGGCAGGCCGCCCCAGGCGTCCGCGGCGGGGCCCACGGCGTGTAAATCGGGCCACCCGTTGTAAAAGCGCCCGCCGCGTGATGTGCTGCATCCCCCGTTACAGGCCGTTGCTGGCGGCACCCCGGTCCTTCCATCCTTGGCATGGCGATTGCGAAACAGGGGATGCGGCAGTTCGCCGCGTCAAGGAGCTAGCAATGGGACAGCAGCAACAGCCGGGTCAATCGCAGTCGGGCCAGAAGCCGCAGGAACAGAAGCAGCAGGAACAATCTGGCCAACGCGGCAGCCAGCAGCAGCCGGGACAACAACAAGGCGGCGGTCAGATGGGTAACCAGGACCGCAAGCAGGACCAACAGCAGCAGCAGGATCGCGGCAGCTCGCAACCGGGCCAGCAAAGCGGCCAGGGCGGGCAACAG
>NZ_JBYTAH010000112.1:0-16331 GCF_058787975.1 Cupriavidus sp. FW305-26 | reverse complement strand
GTGGGGGAGGAGGTGTCGCCCGGCGGGGCAAGGTAGCGGGTGTAGCCGATCTCAAAGCGCGCAACCGTGGACATGGCAGGTCTCTCGATGCGGTTGTCTCGACAGGATCCGCTGGGACGGCCGCGAGGATCTTCGCAGCTATCCGCAGCAATGATCGCGTTGTGATCCCTGCCGTGCTTTTTGGGCGCGGGGGACTTGAGCTTGAGTGTAGGGCATTTGCGCGGCGCGCGCGGCGCAAAATTGTCTTGCTGCGCACAATGCGCGCGACAGCTGTCCCAAATGCAAGAAAGCGCCTGGCGGCGCTTTCTTGCTGGCGAGAGCGCGGTGGCTCAGCGCTGGTACGGCGGCTGCACGAAGCCCGCAAAGCGCTGCTGCGTCACGGCCTTGAACTCCGCCGACTCGTAGGCCTCTCGGATGTCCTTGACGAAGGGCTTGTTCAGGTCCGCCGTCTTCACCGCGACCAGGTTCATGTAATAGTCGGGAATCTTCTCCAGCGCCAGCGCCGAGGTCAGCTTCAGGCCGGAGGCCAGCGCATAGTTGCCGTTGACGAAGGCATAGTCCACGTCGTCGAGCGAGCGCGGCAGCTGGGCGGCTTCCAGCTGGATCAGCTTGAGCTTGTGCGGGTTGGCGTCGATGTCGCGCTCGCTGGCGCGGATCGGGTCGGTGCCCGGCTTGAGCGTGACCCAGCCGATCTGCTGCAGGATGGCGATGGCGCGCGCCAGGTTGGTGGGATCGTTCGGCAGCGACACGGTATTGCCGGGCTTCACCTCGGCCAGGCCCTTGTGCTTGCGGCTGTAGATGCCGATCGGCGCGGTCGGCACCTGGATCACGTCGGTCAGCGCCAGCTTGCGGTCGGCCGAGAACTTCTTCAGGTAGGCCACGTGCTGGAACGCATTGGCGTCGATGGCGCCGTCGGCCAGCGCCAGGTTGGGCTGCACGTAGTCGCTGAACTCAATGATGGTGACCTTGTAGCCGCGCTTTTCCAGCACCGGCTTCACGCCATAGCGGATCTGGTCGGCGTAGGGGCCGGCGGTGGCGCCGAAGCGGATTTCCTTCTTGTCCGGATCGGCCGCGCCCGCACCCTGCATCACGCCCAGTGCCAGCACCGCTGCCGCCAGCCGTGCGACGAAGCCGAATTTCCCGTATTGCATCTGATGCTCCCCGTTATGTTGTTGGAGGCCGGCAGCGTCCCGCCGCGGCGTCGGCTCATTGTATGGAAAGGCAGGCAATAGGCGAACGAGTTATTACGCATGGTCATATGCCGCTGGTGAATAAGGGCGCCGGCGCCTGGCTGCACTACGCTGAAGGACAGCGTCACCCGTATGGAGGCCGCCATGCCCGAACAACTTACCCGGCATCCCGAAGTCACGATCCAGGTCTTGCGCAGCGCCGGGGCCAGCTGCGGCGAGGGCGCCCCGCAGGCCATCCTCAAGGCCTGCCCGCGCGAGCGCTTCTGCAAGCTGCCGGGCGGGGAGATCTGCGTGTATGGCCTGGACGGGGCGCAGGCGATGACGCAGTTCACGGCTGCCGACTGGCAGTCGCTCGCGCCCCTTGCGCGGGGCCGTGCAGAGGTTGCGGCCGCGGCGGGCTGGGAGGGGACCACTGCCGCGGTGTTCATTGCCGGGCTTGCCGCTGGTGCGCTGGCGGCCGCAGCCCTGGCGCGCTGGCGGCGCAGCCGTGGCCGTGGTTGACGTGCCCGTGCTGGCACGGTGTTTGCGGCTTTCTCAGGTCATGACACCGATGCAGTCCGCCTCCAATCGTTTCCGCCGGCCAGGGCACGGCGCAGAGCGGCGCCTGTCGTGCGGGGCCGGCGCCATCCCGCGCGCGCGCGAAAGCGCACTGGCGGAAACTTTTATCCTGTTTGAAGCCGAGGCAGGCCAGAAATTGCATGCCGGGCTGGCGCGCGCAGGCCTGCATTCCTGCACATTCCTGACGCCGGTTTTGCGGTGCGCGGCGACGAGGGGAGGCGCGCAATGATGGGCGCGACGACCTTCTCGGCCATCCGCCAGCACGCGCACTGGCCCGCGTGGCGCCGTGCCATCGGCATCCTGTTCATTGCCGCGGTGCTGGCGCTGATCGCGCGCAAGCTGGGCACCATCGACTGGGACGCGGTGCTGGCCGCGCTGCGCGGCTTCAACGCCCGCACGCTGGCGCCGGCGGCGGCCTTCGTTGCGCTGAGCGGCTTGTTGTACAGCCAGTTCGACCGCCTCGGCTGCCACTATGCCGGACACCCGTTGCCGGCGCGGCGGGTGATGGCGATCTCTTATGTCAGCTACACGCTCAGCCTCAACCTCGGGGCCACGCTGGGCGGCGCGGGCGTGCGCTATCGCCTGTACACGCGCGCCGGGCTGACCCTGCCGCAGATCTGGAGCCTGTTCGTGGTGGTGGTGAGCAGCAACTGGCTCGGCTATGCCTTGCTGGCGGGGGGCATCCTGGTGGCGCAGCTGGTGGTGCTGCCGCCCGAGTGGGGCGTTCCCGCCGCGCTGACACGGGTGCTGGGCGCGCTGATGCTGGCGGTGCCGGCTGCCTACCTGGCTGCCTGTGCCACCTGGCACGGCCGGCACCGGACCGTGCGCGACCACGATATCTACGTTCCGTCGGTCGGCTTCGCGGCGCTGCAAATCCTCTTGTCGGCGGCGCACTGGATGGCGATGGCGGCGATCCTGTTTTCGCTGCTGCATACGCATGCGGGGTACTTCACGGTGCTTGGGGTATTGCTCGCGTCGGGGCTGGCGGGCGTGGTGGTGCGGATCCCCGGGGGCCTCGGCGTGATCGAGACCGTGTTCCTGACGATGCTGGGCGGCCAGGTGCCGCACGGGCTGCTGCTGGCGGCGCTGATTGCGTATCGCGCGATGTATTACCTGATTCCGCTGATGATCGGGGCGATCGGCTACTTTGTGCTGGAGGCGCACGGCAAGCGTGGTGGGGGGTAGGTTGTGCTGGCGGTATGCGACCGCCTGCCCTCACCCCCTGCCCCTCTCCCGCGAGCGGGAGAGGGGCAGGGGGTCGCTCTGACGTCGGTAGCCTGCGGTCAGGCCGCCGCCAGCGCGCGATCCAGGTCCTCGATCAGGTCATCGATATGCTCGATGCCGACCGACAGCCGCACCATGTCCTCACTGACGCCCGCTGCCTTCAGTTCCTCCGCATTGAGTTGCCGATGCGTGGTCGACGCCGGATGCGTGGCCAGCGACTTGGCATCGCCGATGTTGACCAGCCGCGTGAACAGCTGCAGCGCGTCCAGGAAGCGCGCGCCGCCTTCACGGCCGCCTTGCTTCAGGCCGAACGACAGAATGCCGGGACCGCGCCCACCCAGGTACTTCTGCACCAGCGCGTGGTCGGCATGGTCGGGCAGGCCGGCAAAGTTGACCCAGTCCACCTTGGCATGCTGCTGCAGGTGGCGGGCAATCGCCAGCGCGTTCTCGGTGATGCGGTCCAGCCGCAGCGCCAGGGTTTCGATGCCTTGCAGGATCAGGAAGGCATTGAACGGCGACAGCGCCGCGCCGGTATTGCGCAGCGGCACCACGCGCGCGCGGCCGATATAGGCGGCCGGGCCCAGCGCCTCGGTGTAGACCACGCCGTGATAGGAGACGTCGGGCTCGTTCAGGCGCTTGAAGCGTTCCTTGTGCTGGGCCCAGGGGAACTTGCCGCTGTCGATGATGGCGCCGCCGACGCTGTTGCCGTGGCCGCCCAGGTACTTGGTCAGCGAATGCACCACGATATCCGCGCCATGCTCGAACGGACGGCACAGGTAGGGCGACGGCACCGTGTTGTCGACGATCAGCGGCACGCCGTGGTTGTGCGCCACGCGCGCGATGGCTTCGATATCGACCACGTTGCCGAGCGGGTTGCCCACCGACTCCACGAAGATCGCCTTGGTGCGCGCGTCGATCAGGTCGCCGAAGCTGGCCGGGTTGCGGCCATCGGCAAAGCGGGTCTCGATGCCGGACTGCGGCAGCGTGTGCGCCAGCAGGTTGTAGGTGCCGCCATAGAGCTGGCTCGACGAGACGATGTTGTCGCCGGCCTCGGCAATGGTCTGGATCGCATACGTGATTGCCGCCATGCCGGACGCCAGCGCGAGCGCGCCCACGCCGCCCTCGAGCGCGGCCAGGCGCTGCTCGAGCACGTCGTTGGTCGGGTTCATGATGCGGCTGTAGATATTGCCGGCCACCTTCAGGTCGAACAGGTCGGCGCCGTGCTGGGCGCTGTCGAAGGCGTAGGCCACCGTCTGGTAGATGGGCACGGCCACCGCGCGCGTGGTGGGATCGGGCGAATAGCCGCCATGGACGGCCAGGGTTTCGAGTCTCATCTTCTTCTCTCTTCGTCTCGCTGTTGGGTGCCGGACCGGCGCGACGGGGCAGTGCCTGCCATGGCGCCGGGCATGCCGAGCGGTGCGCCGCGCGGGCGCACCAGGCCGTGCGATGGTACCAGCCGGCCCGCGCACGCCCCTGCGGCGTGGCCGCTATGGTTGCCGACGGCGCTCGCGCGAGGCAAGGAAGCTTATTGCATTTGGATATGCGCGGCGCCGCAGCGCAGCGGTCATGCCCCGACCGCGAGCGGCGGTTCGACCTGCCGCCAGCGCAGGTTCTCGGGCCGGCGCAGCCCCAGGTGCTCGCGCAGCGTGGTGCCCGTATAGCGCTCGCGAAAGAGCCCGCGCCGGCGCAGTTCCGGCAGCACGAGTTCGATGAAGTCATCGAGCCCGCCCGGCAGCCAGGGCGGCATCACGTTGAAGCCGTCGGCGGCCTCACCCTCGAACCACGCCTGCAGCTGGTCGGCGATGGACTGCGGCGTGCCGTGGATCGACCAATGGCCGCGCGCGGTGGCCACGCGCAGGCACAGCTGGCGGATGGTGAGCCCGTCGCGACGGGCCAGGCCGGTAACCAGCTGGAAGCGGCTCTTGGCGCCGTTCGGTTCGGCCAGGTTGTCGGGCAGCGGGCCGTCCAGCGGATAGCCGCTCAGGTCGATTCCGCCCAGGTGCTGCGACAGCAGGGCCAGCCCCACCGATGGATGGATCAGGCTTTGCAGCGCTTCGAACTTCTCCTGCGCCTCGGCCTCGCTGCGGCCCACCACCGGGAACACGCCAGGCAGGATCTTGAGTTGATCAAACGTGCGGCCATAGCGCGCGAGCCGCGCTTTCAGGCCACGATAGAAGGCCTGCGCATCGGCCAGCGACTGCTGCGCGGTGAAGATGACCTCGGCGGTGCGGGCCGCCAGTTCCTGCCCGGCCTCCGACGAGCCAGCCTGCACGATCACCGGATGGCCCTGCGGCGGGCGCGCGACGTTGAGCGGTCCGCGCACCTGGAAGTGCGCGCCGCGATGGTCGAGCGTGTGCAGCTTGTCCGCATCGAAATGCCGGCCGCTGTCCTTGTCATACAAGAAGGCATCGTCCTCCCAGGTGTCCCACAGCCCGGTGACCACGTCGACAAACTCTTCGGCGCGGGCGTAGCGATCCGCGTGCGCGGGATGACGTTCGAGGCTGAAGTTGCGCGCTTCGGCATCCGACCACGACGTCACCACGTTCCAGCCCGCGCGGCCGCCGCTGAGGTGGTCGAGCGAGGCGAACTTTCGCGCCACATGAAAGGGCTCGTTGTAGGTGGTGGAGACGGTCGCAACCAGGCCGATGCGCTGCGTCACTGCCGCCAGTGCCGACAGCAGTGTCAGCGGCTCGAAGGTGGCGGCGCGCGCGGTGCGCGGCAGGGTGGCATCATCCATGCCGCGGATGGCAACGCCGTCCGCCAGGAACAGCGCATCGAACCCCGCGGCCTCGGCGCGCTGCGCCAGCGCGATGTAGTGCGCCAGGTTGCGCCCGGCATCGGCCTGCGCGCCCGGATGGCGCCACCCGGCGACATGGTGCCCGGTGGCCTGGAGAAAGGCGCCCAGATGCAGCTGGCGCGCCGGCTTTTGCTGTGACATGGATCGTGCTCCCCGGAAGCAACTGGCCAAATCAGGCCGCTTGCCGTTGCGCGGCACCGGCGGACTGGTTGGCCGGCGCCGCGCCTTCGTTGCGCACGCCCGCCTTCACCGCCTTGCTGCGGCGGCCATCCACGCCGACCGGGATGTCGCCGGCCACGGTGGCCCGGCGTACCACGCGGTGCGCGTCGCCATAGTCGTTGATGGCGTAGTGCTGGGTGGCGCGGTTGTCCCAGATGGCGACGTCGCCCGCGCGCCAGCGCCAGCGCACGGTGTTCTCCAGCCGGTGCACATGGCCCTGCAGCACGGCAATCAGGTGCGCCGAATCGGCCGACGAGTAGTCCAGCAGCTTCTTGACGAAGTGGCCCAGCACCAGCGTGCGTTCACCGGTTTCCGGATGCACGCGCACCACCGGGTGCTCGGTCTCGTAGAGCGCCGAGGTAAATAGCTCGCGGTAGCGCTTCAACCCTTCGTCGCTCGGATTGACGCGCGTGGCCGTGTAGTCGTAGTCGTTGGTGTGCAGTGCCCACAGCTTGTCGGCCAGTTCGCGCAGCGGCTCGGGCAGGTCCTGGTACGCGGCAGCGGTGTTGGCCCACACCGTGTCGCCGCCGGCGGCGGGAACGGTCACGGCGCGCAGCACCGAGACCGCGGGGTAGGCCAGGTCGAAGGTCACGTCGGTATGCCAGGAATTGGCGCGGCCGCCGTGCTGCGAGTCGAGCTCAAGCAGTTGCGTGCCGTCGCGCGAGGGCACGGTCGGGTGCGGCACGGTGTCGCCGAACAGGCGCGCAAAGCCCTGCTGCGCGGCATCGTCCAGATGGACCTGGTCGCGGAAGAACAGCACCTTGTGCCTGAGCAAGGCTGCGCGGATGGCGGCGAAGGTGGCGGGCGGCAGGTCGCCGTGCAGCGCGACGCCGCGGATCTCGGCGCCGATGCGGCCGGCAACCGGGTGGATGTCGAGCTGGACGGTCTGGTCTTGCGTGGCGTTGGCTTGGGTCATCGCGAAGCTCCGGGGATGTAAGAGGGTTGGGTCAGGCGAGTTCAGGTTCGGGGGTCCGCTGCACGACAGGCTCCGGCCCGGCGAATTCGCGCAGCACGGCATCGCGCACGCGCGCGAAGGGAAGTCCGGCGCGTTCGCGCGGATGCGGCAGGTCCACCGGCAGGATGCGGCGGATGCGGCCGGGCCGGGGTTCCATCACCACCACGCGGTCGCCCAGGAAGACGGCTTCCTCGACATCGTGGGTGACCAGGATCATGGTGATGCCCTCGGCCTGCCAGATGCGCTGCAGTTCCTGCTGCAGGTAGGCCCGCGTCATCGCGTCGAGCGCGCCGAAGGGCTCGTCGAGCAGCAGGATCTCGGGGCGCGTCACCAGTGCCCGCGCAATCGCCACGCGCTGCGACATGCCGCCAGAGAGCTGGTGCGGATAGGCCTGCTCGAAGCCGCGCAGGCCAACCAGCGCGATATGCTCGGCAACGTTGCGGTCTTTCTCCGCGTCGCTGCCCGGCGTGTTGAGCAGCGCCAGCCGGATGTTCTGTTCCACCGACAGCCATGGGAACAGGCGATGCTCCTGGAACACGATGCCGCGCTGCAGGCTGGTGCCCGATACGCGCTTGCCGTCCAGCAGGATCTTGCCGCGGTAGTCCTCTTCCAGGCCCACCACCAGCCGCAGCAGGGTGGACTTGCCGCAGCCGCTGGCGCCGACGATGCTGACGAACTCTCCCGGGGCGATGGTCAGGGTGATGTCCTCGAGCACGGGCAGCGCCCGGCCCTCGACTTCGTACTGCTTGTGCAGGTGCGCGATGCTTAGCGTGCCGGCATGTGGCATTTGCGGTCTCCGTTCAATAAGGTGCAGCGTGGCTCAGCCCGCTGCCACCGAGCGCCCGCGCCAGGCGAGCAGGCGCGATTCGATGCTGCTGGCAATCCAGTTCAGCGTGAAGCCGACCAGGCCGACCACGATCACGCCGAAGATCACCAGGTCCATCCAGAAGTTCTCGCGGCCGTCGGTCATGGTGTTGCCGATGCCCTTGCCGGATACCAGCAGGTACTCGGCGCCGAGCGTCGCCAGCCACGCATAGATCAGCGCCAGGTGGATGCCGGCGAAGATCGACGGGGCCGCCGACGGCAACACCACGCGCCACAGCACCTGGGTGCGGCTGAATCGCAGGACGCGCGCAACCTCGAGCAGGTCGGCCGGCACGGCGCGGATGCCTTCGAAGGTGTTCAGCACCACCGGGAAGAATGCGGCCAGAGACAGGAACACCACCTTGGCGGCATCGCCCAGCCCGAACCAGACCGAGATCAGCGGGATCCATGCAAACAGCGAGATCTGCTTGACCGTGTGAAAGCTCGGACCGACCAGGCGCTCGAACAGGCGCGACAGGCCCAGCGCCGTGCCGAACACCAGTCCGGCGCTGGCGCCGATGGCAAAGCCGGCCAGGTCGCGCCACAGGCTGGCGGCCAATGCCGTGGCCAGCGCGCCGCTCTGCAGCTGGCGCACCGCGGTGTCCCAGACGCTGGATACCGGCACCAGCAGCGGCGAAGTGGTCCAGCCAAAGCGCACGGCGGCCCACCACAGCGCGAGCAGCGCGAGCGGCAGCACCCAGCCGCGCAAGGCGCGGGGCAGGCGAATACGGGGGCGGATAGCGGAAGTGGTCATCGCGGCCTCGCCTCAGAAGCCCGGCTTGCGCCAGCGCAGTACCGCGCCTTCGGCCAGCGCCAGGGTCTTGTCCAGTGCAAAGCCCACCACGCCCACCACCACCACGGCGGCCAGCACCATGTCGAGCTGGAACAGCTGGCGCCCGTAGACGATCATGTAGCCCAGCCCCTCGGACGAGGCCAGCAGCTCCACCACCACCAGTGCCAGCCACGCGTGCGTCAGGCCGTAGCGCACGCCGTTCCACACCGGCGCGGCCGCGGCGGGCAGCACCACGCGCGACAGCGTCTGCCAGCGCGTGAGCTGCAACACCCGCGCCACTTCCAGGTAGCGGGTCGGCACGCTGCCGATGCCCTTGTACGTGTTCAGCGCCACCGGCACGAAGGCGGCCTTGGCGATCAGGATCACCTTGAGCGCTTCGTCGATGCCGACCAGCAGCATCAGCAACGGCAGCCAGCCCAGCACCGGCACCTGGCTGAACGCCTTGAAAGTCGGGTAGACGTAGTCGCGCAACGTCGGCGACAGGCCCATGGCCGCGCCCAGCGCCAGGCCACCGGCCAGCCCCACGGCGAAGCCGCCGGCCACGCGCAGCGCGCTGATGGCCAGGTTGGCCTGCAGTTCACCGCTTTGCCAGAGGTCGGCCAGCGTGCGTGCGACGTCCTCGGGTGCGGGCAGCACCTGCGGCGGAATCCAGGCATTGCGGGCGGCCACGTACCAGACCAGCAGCAGCGCCAGCGGCACCGGCCAGGCCAGCAGCCAGCGTGTGGCATCCTGCCAGCGCAGTGGCTTGCGTGAGGAAGGCGCGCGCGGTGCTGCTGCGGCGGGCAGTGAAAGCGATTCGGCGACGGACATGGTGTCAGGCTCCCAGGATCTTGCCGTTGGGCTGGTAGACGGGCCAGTAGCTCTGCAGGCTCAGGTCGTTGAGTGCGGCCTTCAGGAAGCGCTGGTCGATCCACTGGTCCACGTCAAAGCGCGTACGGCTCAGCTTGAAGCGATAGGCCTGCTCGACCGCATCCTTGTAGCGGCTGACCAGGAAGGGATCGAAATTCGGGTTCAGCCGCACCCGCAGCGGCTCGCCGTCGAAGTCCTCCTTCCAGTGGTCATAAGGCGTACCCGCGCGCGCCCAGGTGCGCAGCACCTCCTCGCGATGGCTCTCGTCCGAGGCCCACCGCGCCGCCTCGACCGTGGCCTTCACCAGGTGCTGCGTGGCTTCCGGATAGCGCCCGGCGAAATCGTCGCTCACCAGCACGTGGCTTTGCCGTGTGTAGATCGGCGACTGGTTCTTGCTGGAGTACAGGATGCGCACCGCGCCCTTGTCGCGCAGGCGCAGGATGTCCATGGCGCCGATGGCGGCGTCGATGTCGCGCGTGGACAGCGCCGCCAGGTAGCCGGCCGTGTCCAGGTTGAGCAGGCGCAGGTCCTTGTCCGACAGCCCGTTCGCGTCCAGCAGGCGCAGCGCCGGCAGATGCATGTTGGTGCCCTTGAACAGCGACACGCGCTTGCCGCGCAGGTCGCTGACCGTCTTCAGCGGCGAATCGGGCGGCACCCCCACGTAGATGTTGGCGCGCACTCCAGTGGCCAGCACCAGCCGCGTCTTCAGGCCCGCGGAGCGCGCCACGATGGACGGCAGGTCGCCCTGCAGCGCGAAGTCGAGCTGGCGGTTGGCCAGCGCCTCGTTGACGGCGGGGCCGGCGCCCTTGAAGAAGAACCACTCCACGCGCGTGCCGGTCGGCTTGAACGATTCCTCGAGCCAGCCGCGCGCATGGGCAATCGCCAGCGAACTGCCGGCAAAGCCGGGCGGGGTGCCGGTGGCGGGCTGGGCCACGCCGACGCGGATCACGTCGGGCCGCGCGGCCGGGCTGGCGCTGAACGCGGACAGCGGCGACAGCGACGCGGCCATGCCCAGCCCGGACCAGGCCGCGCAGCGCAGCAGCTCGCGGCGGGTCAGCGTGGGTGCAGCGGTGGCATCTGGGCGCGGGGTCGTCATCGTGCAGACCTTCTTGAAGTGGAGGACGGCTCCACGATAAGCGGCGCTGCGCGCGGACCTGAACGAATGATTCCGGCTTTGGTTATCGGCCCCGCGCATATGGCGCGCAGCGCGGCGTTGGCATATCGGCATGCATTCTTCTTCGTTGGCCGAGTGCCGGTGCTGTCCTACAGTCTGCGCATTTTGATCGCTACCAGACTGACCACGCCCTCACGATGAGCAATGACCTGACTTCCGGCCGCCGGCGCTTCCTGCAGCGCGGGGCGGTGCTGGGCGCCGCCGCGGCCGGCGCCGCCACTGCGGCGCGCGCTGAGCCCCTGACGGTTGCGCCGTGGACGCGCACGCCGGGCGAGCCCGTGCTGTGGCATGCCTACGGCCAGCCGTCCCCGTTCGAGAAAGACGTGGTGCGGCGCAGCCGCAGCGAGGCGCCGCTTCCCGGCGCCAACTCGTCGATGACGCCGCTGCAGGACCTGCGCGGCATCATCACGCCGACCGGGCTGGTGTTCGAGCGCCATCACGCCGGCATCCCGCTGATCGACCCGGCGCAGCACCGGCTGGCGGTGCACGGGCTGGTGGCGCGCCCGCGCATCTTCACCATGGACGACCTGGTGCGCCTGCCGTCGGTATCGCGCATCCATTTCCTGGAGTGCTCGGGCAACACCGGACGCGAGTGGAAGGCGCCCGGCGCCAAGTCCGTGCAGATCAGCCACGGCCTGCTGTCTTGCTGTGAGTGGACCGGCGTGCCGTTGTCCGTGGTGCTCGATGAAGTCGGCGTGGCGCCGGATGCGGCCTGGGTGCTGGCCGAAGGCGCCGATGGCGCAGCCATGACGCGCAGCGTGCCGCTGGCCAAGGCGCTGGAAGATGCAATGCTGGTCTATGCGCAGAACGGCGAGATGCTGCGGCCCGAGCATGGCTATCCGCTGCGGCTGTTCCTGCCGGGCTATGAGGGCAACATGTCCATCAAGTGGCTGCGGCGCCTGAAGCTGGGGCGCGCGCCGTTCATGTCGCGCGAAGAGACGTCGAAGTACACGGACTCCTTGCCCGACGGCAGCGCGCGGCAGTTCACCTTCCTGATGGACGTGAAGTCCGTGATTACCTTCCCCGCGCCGGATCACAGACTGCGTGAGCGCGGGTTCTATGAGATCTCGGGCCTGGCGTGGTCGGGCCATGGGCGCATCCGCCGCGTCGAGGTGTCGGTCGACGGTGGCCGCAGCTGGCGCGAGGCGCAGTTGCAGGAGCCGGTGCTGGACCGCGCGCTGGTGCGCTTCCGCCTGCCGTGGCGCTGGGATGGCGGGCCAGCTTCGCTGGAGAGCCGCGCCATCGACGAAGCCGGCAACGTCCAGCCCACGCCGGACCAGCTGGTGGCCGCGCGCGGCGTGGCTTCCACCTATCACTACAACGCGATCCAGCGCTGGCGCGTGGCCGCGGACGGGAGTATTGCCAATGCGCGCGCTTGAACGAATCAGTGGCGCCGCCGCCGTGCTGGCGCTGGCTTGCGCGGCCCAACCGGTCCTTGCGCAGGCCTACGGCATAGGCCGCCCCGCCAGCGAGCGCGACCTTGCCGCGTGGAATATCGACGTGACCCCGGACGGCACGGGCCTGCCGCCGGGCAGCGGCACGGTCGCGCGTGGCCAGCAGGTCTATGCGCAGCACTGTGCCGCATGTCACGGCGTCAATGGCGAAGGCAAGCCGGCCGATGCGCTGGTGGGCGGGCAGGGCACGCTGAAGGACGCCGCCAGGGGCAAGGACCCGGTCAAGACCATCGGCAGCTTCTGGCCTTATGCGACCACGGTATTCGACTTCATCAACCGTGCCATGCCCTACAACGCGCCGCAGAGCCTGGCACCGGACGAGGTCTATGCCGTCACCGCGTGGCTGCTGCACAAGAACGGCATCCTGCCCGCGGATGCGGTGCTGGACGCGCGCACGCTGCCGCAGGTGAAGATGCCGAACCGCGATGGCTTTGTCGCCGACGCGCGCCCGGATACGGCCAACGTGCCGTGCCGCAGCGCTTGCCCCGGCAAGCCCTGATGGCTGGCAAATGTCGAGACATGGATATGCGATAAGCGGATAAGGGCCAGCAATATGATTCGTTGACGGTGCAATGGCCGGCTCTCTACAGTGCAAGCTTGTACGCGGCATCCCGGATGCCGCATCGGTTTCCCCCGTGCCAGAGCTTGCCATGACGACCGCAACCGCCCACGCCAGTGTTTCGCGCCAGCAGAGCGCGCCGCTTTCCACCGCATTGTCAGCAGACGCGGGCAACTTCGAGATCCGTCCGCTGGACGCGCCGCTGGGCGCGGAAGTGATCGGGCTCGACTTGTCGCAGCCGCTGTCCGACGCGGATGTTGTCCGCATCCATCGCGCCCACCTCGACTATCACGTGGTGGTGTTCCGCGACCAGCAGATCACGCCCGCGCAGCAGATCGATTTCAGCCGCCGCTTCGGGCCGTTGCAGATCCACGTGCTGCACCAGTTCCAGCTGCCGGGCCATGCGGAAGTGCTGGTGGTGTCCAACGTGGTCGAGAACGGCAAGCCGATCGGGCTCGGCGATGCCGGCCACTTCTGGCATTCGGACCTGTCGTACAAGGAAAAGCCCAGCCTCGGTTCGCTGCTGCATGCGCGCGAGCTGCCCGCCGAAGGCGGCGACACGCTGTTCGCCAACATGCATCTGGCCTGGGACACGCTGCCGTCGGCGCTGCAACGCGCCGTCGATGGCCTGCACGCCGAGCACACCTACCTGGCGCGCTATGCCGAGCTGCAGCAGCGCAGCCCGTGGCGGCCCGACCTGACGCCGGAGCAGATCGCGCAGGTCAGGCCGGTGCTGCAGCCGGTGGTGCGCACCCATCCGGAGACAGGGCGCAAGGCGCTCTTTGTCAGCGAGCACTTCACCACCCGCATCGTCGGCCTGCCCGAGCAGGAAAGCCGCGACCTGCTGGACCAGTTGTTCGCGCACAGCGTCAAGCCCGCCCACATCTACCGCCACCAGTGGCAGCCACATGACCTGGTGTTCTGGGACAACCGCTCGCTGCTGCATCTTGCCGCGGGCTGTCCGCCGGAACAGCGGCGCGTGATGTACCGCACCACCATCGAAGGCGACGTGCCGCGCTGAAGGCGGCAACGGTGTCGCAAGTCATCCCAGGGCGCTCGCAGCGGCGAGCGCCAATCCACTGTATTTCCCGGAGTTCTGTCATGTTTTCTCGTTTTTCCCGCAAGCTCGGCCTGCTGGCGCTGAGCGCCGGCCTGGCCATCACCGGCAACGCGCACGCCGAAGGCAAGCTGCGCATCGCCGAGCAGTTTGGCGTGGTCTACCTGCTGCTCAACGTGGCGCGCGACCAGCAGCTGATTGAAAAGCACGGCAAGCAGCAGGGTGTCGACATCAAGGTCGAATGGACGCAACTGTCGGGCGGCGCCGCGGTCAATGACGCGCTGCTGTCCGGTGCCATCGATATCGCCGGCGCCGGCGTGGGCCCGCTGCTGACGCTGTGGGACCGCACCCACGGCAAGCAGAACGTGCGGGGCGTGGCATCGCTGGGCAACTTCCCGTACTACCTGGTCAGCAACAACCCCAAGGTGAAGTCGATTGCCGACTTCACCGAGAAGGACCGCATCGCGCTGCCGGCGGTGGGCGTTTCGGTGCAGTCGCGCGTGCTGCAACTGGCTGCGGCCAGGCAATGGGGCGACAAGGAATACAACCGCCTCGACAAGTGGACCGTGGCGGTGCCGCACCCGGATGCCGCCGCGGCGATCATTTCCGGCGGCACCGAGATCACCGGCCACTTCGGCAATCCGCCGTTCCAGGAGCAGGAACTGGCGGGCAACCCCAACGCGCGTATCGTGCTGAATTCGTATGACGTGCTGGGCGGTCCGAGTTCTTCCACGGTGCTGTACGCGACCGAGAAGTTCCGCAGCGACAACCCCAAGACCTATCGCGCCTTCGTCGATGCGCTGGCCGAGGCCGCGGCCTTTGCCACCGCCAATCCGGAAGCGGCCGCCGACATCTACCTGCGGCAGAGCAAGGCCAAAACCGACCGCGCGCTGCTGCTGCGCGTGCTGAAGAATCCGCAGGTGCAGTTCCGCGTGGCGCCGCAGAACACCTTTGCGCTGGCCGCTTTCATGCACCGCGTTGGCGCGATCCGCAACCAGCCCAAGTCCTGGCAGGACTACTTCTTCCAGGACCCGGTCACCGCGCAGGGGAGCTGAGCATGGCCACCCATAACCTGCGCGTGGTGTCGGAGCGCGCCACGCCGTTGCTGCAGGTCGATGGCGTGTCGCTGGAATACCGGACGCCCGAGCGCATCGTGCGCGCCACCCATCGTGTCAGCTTCGACGTGCATGCCGGCGACCGCTTCGTGCTGCTGGGCCCGTCCGGCTGCGGCAAGTCCACGCTGCTGAAGGCGGTTGCCGGGTTCGTTCCGCCCAGCGAGGGCGAGATCCGGCTTGAAGGCCGGCGTGTGCTGCAGCCCGGCCCGGACCGCATCGTGGTGTTCCAGGAGTTCGACCAGCTGCCGCCGTGGCAGACGGTGGCGCAGAACGTGATGTTCCCGCTGCGGCAGGCGCGCAAGCTGTCGCGGGCGGAGGCGCGCGAGCTGGCGCTGGACAGCCTGGACAAGGTGGGGCTGGCCGGTTTTGCCGATGCCTATCCGCATACGCTGTCGGGCGGCATGAAGCAGCGCGTGGCGATCGCGCGCGCGCTGGCGATGCGCCCCAAGGTGCTGCTGATGGACGAGCCCTTTGCCGCGCTGGACGCGCTCACGCGCCGGCGCATGCAGGAAGAGCTGCTGGCGCTGTGCGACGACGCGGGCTTCACGCTGCTGTTTGTCACGCATTCGATCGAAGAGGCGCTGGTGGTGGGCAGCCGCATCCTGCTGCTGTCGCCGCACCCGGGCCGCGTGCGCGCGGAACTCAACAGCCACCAGTTCAGCCTGGCCAGCCAGGGCGGCGCCGAATTCCAGGCCGCCGCGCAACGCATCCATACCTTGCTGTTCGACGAGCCCGCCGCCGAGGCCGCGCCGCGTGCGCGCAGCGCGGCGGGCCGCTGAACCGGGACATCGCATCATGACGCAACCGACACTGACACTGGCCGACACGCTTCGGCCCGAATACGAACGCGAGCCTGAACCCTTCACCGAAGCCCCGCTTGCGCGCGCGCTGCCGTGGCACCAGCGCCTGTGGCAACACGGCTGGCTGCGCAAGGCGGTGATCCTGCTGGCGCTGGGGCTGATCTGGGAGCTGGTGGCGCGCGTACAGGACAACGACCTGCTGCTGCCGTCATGCCTGGCCACGATGCGCGCCTTCGGCGACGCGGTGGCCAGCGGCGAGCTGCCGGGCAAGGCGGCGATTTCGCTGTCGGTGCTGCTGCGCGGCTATGCGGCCGGCATCGTGCTGGCGTTCGTGCTGACCTCGCTGGCGGTGTCCACGCGCTTCGGGCGCGATGTGCTGGACACGCTCACCGCCATGTTCAACCCGCTGCCGGCGATCGCGCTGTTGCCGCTGGCGCTGCTGTGGTTCGGGCTGGGCACCAAAAGCCTGGTCTTCGTGCTGGTCCATTCGGTGCTGTGGCCGCTGGCGCTGAACATGTACGCGGGCTTCCGGGCGGTGCCGCCGACGCTGCGCATGGCGGGCCGCAACTACGGCCTGCGCGGGCTGCGCTATGTCGCGCTGGTGCTGGTGCCGGCGGCGCTGCCGGCGATCCTGTCGGGCCTGAAGATCGGCTGGGCCTTTGCGTGGCGCACGCTGATCGCGGCCGAGCTGGTGTTCGGCGCGTCGTCGGGGCAGGGCGGGCT
>NZ_JBYTAH010000111.1:0-16629 GCF_058787975.1 Cupriavidus sp. FW305-26 | reverse complement strand
GGGCGGGGCCGCGCGGCGGTCGGCGGGTGGCATCATGGGCGCTTCTCGGGCTGTATCGAGCTTGGATGGCAAGGCTTGTGGCCCAGCCCTGATTCGCGGCCCTGGCGGACAATGGCAAAGCCCGCATGCCGCCGGCTTCACGCCGGGCGGCGCGCTTCCCTTTGTAACGCCCGGCATGGCGGTCTAGTTTACTTGGTGTGGATGACAGATCGCGCACGCTGCCGGCGTGCGCCCAAAGGGAAAAGCCATGAAGAAGGAAACCTGGCGCCTGGTCGCGCATGGGCGCGTGCAGGGCGTGGGCTACCGCGCCGCCTGCGCCGACGCGGCGGACGACCTTGAGCTTGGCGGCTGGGTGCGCAACCGGCTCGACGGCACCGTCGAGGTGATGGCGCACGGCACGGTCAGGCAGCTCGAAGCCCTGCAGGCGTGGATGGAACAGGGCCCGCCGGCCGCGCAGGTGACGCTGGTCGAGGTCGGGCCTGGGGAAGGGGAGTTTGCCGGTTTCGAATTCCGGCCGACGATCTGATGGACTAGGCCGCGGTCCAGTCGACCGGCGTGCGGCCGTTCGCTTCCAGCCAGCGGTTGGCCTCGCGGAAGTGCCCGCAGCCCAGGAAGCCCCGGTGCGCCGACAGCGGCGACGGATGCGGCGCTTCCAGCACGCAGTGGCCGGCGCCCAGCAGCGGCTTCTTGGCCTGCGCGTGGCTGCCCCACAGCATGAACACAAGACTCGGGCGGCTGGCGGCGAGGTTCTGGATCAGGCAATCGGTGACGGCTTCCCAGCCTCGCCGCGCATGGCTGGCGGCCTGGCCCTGTTCCACCGTCAGCACGGTGTTGAGCAGCAGCACGCCCTGGCGCGCCCAGCCTTCCAGGTTGCCGGAGGCGCGCGGCGCGCAGTTGTCGTTGGCACCGAACTCCGCGGCGATTTCCTTGAAGATGTTGCGCAGGCTGGGCGGCACCCTGATGCCTTCCGGCACCGAGAACGCCAGCCCGTGCGCCTGCGGCAGCTCAACGCCGCCGACCGTGCCGGTGCCGTGGTAGGGGTCCTGGCCCAGGATCACCACCTTGACCGCGTCGGGCGGGGTCAGGTGCAGCGCGTGGAAGACATGGTGCGGGAATACCGGCTTGCCGGCGGCACGTTCGCCGTCGACAAAGGCGGCCAGCTCCTGCCACGCCGGCACGCGGATGCACGGGTCCAGCAATGTGCGCCAGGCGGCGGGCAGCGCGTCGGCCTGGGCCTGCAGGCTGGCGGCAGGGGACGGCTCGCCGGGGACGCGGGGGGCTTCGGCGGCGAAGAGATCGGCTTGCATGTGTAAGGAAAGCTTGGCGGGAAAACCGCGATTATGAGGCCTTGCCTTCGGCGATTCCCGCCAGGCGGTAGCCGCGGGCGGCCTTGCTAAGGTCCGACGGTGCCAGCGCGGCAACGGTGGCCAGCCGCGCGGCAAAGGCGCGCAGGGCATCGGCCGCGTGCGCGGCGTCGCCATCGAGCCATTCCAGTTCGAGTTCCTGGATGGGTTCCTGCGCGGCGCTGGCCGGCGCGGCGATGGTGCCGGTGTCGAGCGCGGCCTCGATGCGGGCGCCGTCCTGCGTGACCAGCCAGGTGCGGCGGACGAAGTCGGTGCGGAACACCGGTGCCAGCCGGCCGATCAGTGGCGCGAGCACGGTTTGCGCTTCCGCGGGAAAGGTTTGCAGCTCGATGGCCTCGCCGGCGATCTCCGTCTCCCATTCATGGCGCGTGGCCAGGCCGCCCTGGCTGCTGCCGGCGGTCTTCAGCGTCTGCAGCCATTGCGCGCCCTTGCGGCGCAGCCGCAGCGCGGCGCGCGCCTGTGCCAGCTCACGTTGCGGGGTATCGAGGTAGACGTTGAGCAGCGTGGCTTCGCCCTGCGGGGCGCCGTTGGCGTCGAGCCAGGCGGCCAGCGGGGCCAGAGCGTCGTCGGGGACGGCGAGTTTCAGTTCGATTTCCTGGGGCATGGCAGCAGGCGATTTCAGAGGGTTGGCGAGGGCGATGTCTTTCCAGTCACCGCTAGCCGGCCCCCTCTCCCGCTTGCGGGAGAAGGGAGCAAACCGCCAGCGTGCGTCGGCAGGCGTTAGCTCAGGCAAACAGCCGTGCCAGCTCCACGCCCGGATCCGGCGCCCGCATAAACGCTTCGCCCACCAGGAACGCATGCACGTTGGCATCGCGCATGCGCTTCACATCGGCCTGGCCGAGGATGCCGGACTCGGTCACCACCAGCTTGTCGGCCGGCATATGCGGCAGCAGGTCCAGCGTGTTGTCCAGCGACACCTCGAAGGTGCGCAGGTTGCGGTTGTTCACGCCGAGCAGCGGCGTTTTCAGGCGCAGCGCCGCGTCGAGCTCGTCGTCGCCGTGCACTTCCACCAGCACATCCATGCCGAGCTCAAGCGCACAGGCTTCCAGTTCGGCCATCAGGCCCGGGTCCAGCGCGGCGACGATCAGCAGGATGCAGTCGGCGCCCCAGGTGCGCGCTTCATACACCTGGTACAGGTCGACCATGAAGTCCTTGCGCAGGGCCGGCAATGGGCAGGCGCCGCGGGCGCGCTTCAGGTAGTCGGCGTGTCCCTGGAAGAAGTTCACGTCGGTCAGCACCGATAAACAGGCAGCGCCATGGCTGGCGTAGCTTTCGGCAATGGCCTCGGGCACGAAGTGCTCGCGCAGCACGCCCTTGGACGGCGATGCCTTCTTGACCTCGGCGATCACGCCGGCCTGGCCGGCGGCGATCTTCTCGCGCAGCGCGCGCTCAAAGCCGCGCGGTGCCAGGCCCGGCTCAGTGCGCAGGCTTTCGGCCTCCGCGCGCAGGCTGGGCAGGTCGCGCTTCTTGCGTGCGGCGGCGACCTCGTCGGCCTTTACGGCCAGGATCTTTTGCAGGATGTCGGACATATTCGCGTCTCTTACTTGAACTGCTGGGTGGCGCGCACGAACTGGTCGAGCTTCTCTTGCGCCGCGCCGCTGGCAATCGCCTCGCGCGCGCGGCGGATGCCGTCTTCGACGGAGTCGGCCACGTTGGCGGCGTACAGCGCGGTGCCGGCGTTCAGCGAGACGATCTCGCGCGGCGTGCCCGGTACGTTGGTCAGCGCTTCAAGCAGCATTTCCTTCGACTCCGTCGCATCGGCCACCTTCAGGCCGCGGTTGGAGATCATCTGCAGGCCGAAGTCCTCGGGGTGGATCTCATATTCGCGCACCTCGCCGTCCTTCAGTTCGCCCACCAGCGTGGCGGCGCCAAGCGAGACCTCGTCCATGCCGTCCTTGCCGTACACCACGATGGCATGCTTCGCGCCCAGGCGCTGCATCACGCGCACCTGGATGCCGACCAGGTCGGGATGGAACACGCCCATCAGGATGTTGGGCGCATCGGCCGGGTTGGTCAGCGGGCCCAGGATATTGAAGATGGTGCGCACGCCCATCTCCTTGCGGATCGGGGCGACGTTCTTCATCGCCGGGTGGTGCGTGGGCGCGAACATGAAGCCGATGCCGGTCTCTTCGATGCACTGGCCGACCTGCTCGGGCGTCAGCATGATGTTCACGCCCAGCGCTTCCAGCACGTCCGCGCTGCCCGACTTGGAGCTGACGCCGCGGTTGCCATGCTTGGCGATCCTGGCGCCGGCGGCGGCCGCGACGAACATCGATGCGGTCGAGATATTGAAGGTGTGCGAGCCATCGCCGCCGGTGCCGACGATATCGACGAAGTTTTCGCGATCGGCCACCGGCACCTTGTTGGCGAACTCGCGCATCACCTGCGCGGCGGCGGAGATCTCGCCGATGGTTTCCTTCTTGACGCGCAGGCCGGTCAGGATTGCGGCGGCCATCACCGGCGAGATCTGCCCCTGCATGATCTGCCGCATCAGGTGCAGCATCTCGTCATGGAAGATTTCGCGGTGCTCGATGCAGCGCGTCAGGGCTTCTTGCGGCGTGATCATGGCGTTCTCGTTGACAGTCTGGATGGCGTGGTGCGGGCTGGAAGGTGCGGAATCGAGCAGTCTCATCGCGGCGCCTTGACGAAGTTGGCCAGCAGCGCATGGCCATGTTCGGACAGGATCGACTCGGGATGGAACTGCACGCCTTCAACGGCGAGCGTCTTGTGGCGCACGCCCATGATCTCGCCGTCCGGGGTCCAGGCGGTGATCTCCAGGCAATCGGGCAGGGTTTCGCGCTCGATCGCAAGTGAATGATAGCGCGTCACGTCGAAGTGCCTGGGCAGTCCGGCGAACACGCCTTGCTGCGTGGTCTCGATGGTGCTGACCTTGCCGTGCATCACCTGCTTGGCGCGGATCACCTTGCCGCCAAAGGCCTCGCCGATGGCCTGGTGGCCCAGGCACACGCCCAGCAGCGGGATCTTGCCGGCAAAGTGCTGCAGCGCCGCCACCGAGATGCCGGCTTCCTTCGGGCTGCACGGCCCGGGCGAGACGCAGATGTGGTCCGGCTTGAGCGCCTCGATCTCCTCGATGGTGATCTCGTCGTTGCGGTAGGTGCGCACGTCCTCGCCCAGTTCGCCGAAATACTGGACCAGGTTATAGGTGAACGAATCGTAGTTGTCGATCATCAGCAGCATGGCGTCTGTCTCCTGTTCTCTCAGATGTCGGAGTCCAGGCCATCCTGGACCTGCTCGGCGGCGCGGATCACGGCGCGCGCCTTGGCTTCGGTTTCCCTCCATTCGGCTTCGGGATCCGAGTCGGCAACGATGCCGGCGGCGGCTTGCACGTAGAGGTTGCCGTCCTTGACGATGCCGGTGCGGATCGCGATCGCCAGGTCCATCTCGCCGCCGAACGACAGGTAGCCCACCGCGCCGCCATAGATGCCACGCTTGCGCGGTTCCAGCTCGTCGATGATCTCCATCGCATGGACCTTGGGCGCGCCCGACAGCGTGCCGGCCGGGAAGGTCGCGCGCAGCACGTCCAGGTTGCTGATGCCTTCGCGCAGCGTGCCTTCGACCGAGCTGACGATATGCTGCACGTGCGAGTACTTCTCGATCACCATCTTGTCGGTGACCTTGACCGAACCGGTTTCGGCGATGCGGCCGATATCGTTGCGCGCAAGGTCGATCAGCATCACGTGCTCGGCGATCTCCTTCGGATCCTGCAGCAGCTCGGTGGCGAGCTGGGCGTCCTTCTCCGGCGTATTGCCACGCGGGCGCGTGCCGGCCAGCGGGCGGATGGTGACGATGTGTTCGCTGCGCATGTCGCCGTTGGTGCCGACCTTGCGCTCTTCCTGGCGCACCAGGATCTCCGGCGAGGCGCCCACCACCTGGAAGTCGCCGAAGTTGTAGAAGTACATGTACGGCGACGGGTTCAGCGAACGCAGCGCGCGGTACAGCGAAAGCGGCGCGTCACGGTAAGGCTTGACCAGGCGCTGCCCGATCTGCACCTGCATCATGTCGCCGGCCATGATGTATTCCTTGGCCTTGTGCACCGCGGCCAGGTAGTCGGCCTTGGCGAATTCGCGGTAGACCTCGGTCTGCACCGACGGGCTGGTGACCGGCACATCCACCGGCTGGCGCAGCTTCATGCGCAGCTCGCGCAGGCGCTGGCGGGCGCGCGAATAGGCTTCCGGCGTGGTCGGGTCGGCGTAGACGATCAGGTAGAGCTTGCCCGACAGGTTGTCGATGACGGCCAGTTCCTCGCACAGCAGCAGCTGGATGTCCGGCAGGTTCAGGTCATCGGGCTTGTGCGTGTCGGCGAGCTTCTTCTCGATATAGCGCACCGCGTCGTAGCCGAAGTAGCCGGCCAGGCCGCCGCAGAAGCGTGGCAGCCCCGGGCGCAGCGCCACCTTGAAGCGCTGTTCGAACTCGGCGATGAAGTCGAGCGGGTTGCCTTCGTGGGTTTCCACCACCTTGCCGTCGGTCACCACCTCGGTGCGGTTGCCGAAGGCGCGCAGCAGCGTGCGGGCATGCAGGCCGATAAACGAAAAGCGCCCGAAGCGCTCGCCGCCCACCACCGATTCCAGCAGGAAGGTGTTGACGCCGCGCGTCTGCGACTGGGCCAGCTTCAGGTACAGCGACAGCGGCGTTTCCAGGTCGGCAAAGGCCTCGGCGATCAGCGGGATGCGGTTGTAGCCCTGGTCGGCCAGCGATTTGAATTCCAGTTCGGTCATGTCGGTCCTCTTGTGCGGCGCGCGCTGCGCGGTGGAGGGGCGCGGCGCCGCTTGTCGGCAATCAGGCTGGAGCGAATGGATACCCGCCCCGTTGGCGGGCCGTGGTGCAAGCGGCTTGCGGACAAGACTGCACACGGCCGGGGAAGGGCGTGCGGCGCGTTCTTGAGCTAAACGTAGCACACGAATATGGCGGCTACGCTGGCTTGCGGCGGGTTTTGGTGGGAATGCCCGGCAGCTGGGCCGGTGTGGCGAGGCCCTCGGGTCGAGGGCTCGTCAGCAGACTCGCGAACGCACTTTACGCCTGTTGGGAGGCGCGCCAGCGACGCCAGGGCCAAGCCTGCCGATCACTGCCAGAAGAGATGCGTTTGCGGTTGAGAAACATGAAATGTTTGGGGTTTGGTCGGGATCGACGAAATTTCGGACTATCGATGACCTGCCCAGTGTGCTGCAAACAGCGCTGCGGCGTGGGCAATGGAGTCGACTATACCATCGGCGTCAACGGCTTGTACAGGGTTGCCATGGTTGTAGCCATAGGGCACCAGCAGCACGCCCATGCCGGCCGCGCGGGCCGCCTGCGCGTCGTTTTCCGAGTCGCCCAGCGCCGCCATTGCCGACGGCTCCAGCCCGAAGGCGTCGGCCACTTTCAGCAGCGGGAAGGGGTCGGGCTTGCGCAGCGGGAAGGCGTCGCCACCGTAGACCAGCTCGAAGTACTGGGCGAGGCCGGTCTTGGCCAGCAGCGGCTCGGTGAAGCTGTAGGGCTTGTTGGTCACGCAGGCCAGGCGCAGCCCGGCCGCCTTCATCGCCGCCAGGCCTTCGCGCACGCCGGGGTAGACCTGCGAGAACTGGCCGTTGATGCGGATGTACTCGCGGTCGTACAGCGCATAGGCGTCGGCGAACAGGCTGTTGGCGTGCAGCGGCGAGAAGCGCGCGTCCAGCACGCGCCGGATCAGGTTTTCCGAGCCCTTGCCGACATAGCTGACGATCTCCGCCTCCGACATCGGCGCTGCCGGCCCCAGGTTGGGGTGCTGGCGGCCCAGCGCCAGCAGCATGGCGTTGATCGAGGCGTGGAAGTCGCCCGCGGTGTCGACCATGGTGCCGTCGAGGTCGACGATCACGCCTTCGATGCCGCGCCAGTCGTTGCGGCGCAGGAACACGCCCTCGGTCATTGCCCGGCCTTGGCCAGTTCGCCGCGCAGCGCCGAGATGATGCCGCGGTAACCGCCGTCCGCATCGGGCTTGCCGAACACGGCCGAGCCCGCCACGAAGGTGTCGGCGCCGGCCGCGGCGATCTCGGCGATGTTGTCTACCTTCACGCCGCCGTCCACTTCCAGCAGGATGGTGCGGCCGGTGCGGGCGGTGTACTCATCGATGCGCTGGCGCACGGCGCGCAGCTTGTTGAGCGTCTCGGGAATGAACGACTGGCCGCCGAAGCCCGGGTTGACCGACATCAGCAGGATCACGTCCAGGCGGTCCATCACGTGGTCCAGGTGGTGCAGCGGCGTGGCCGGGTTGAACACCAGGCCGGCCTGGCAGCCGTGGTCGCGGATCAGCGCGAGCGAGCGGTCCACGTGCTCGCTGGCTTCCGGGTGGAAGGTGATGATATTGGCGCCCGCCTTGGCAAAGTCCGGGATGATCCGGTCCACCGGGCGCACCATCAGGTGCACGTCGATCGGCGCGGTCACGTGCGGGCGGATCGCCTCGCACACCAGCGGGCCCACGGTCAGGTTGGGCACGTAATGGTTGTCCATCACGTCGAAGTGGATCCAGTCGGCGCCGGCCTCGGTCACGCGGCGCACTTCCTCGCCCAGGCGGGCAAAGTCGGCGGACAGGATGGACGGGGCGATGCGGTAGGTGGGCGTGCTCATGTCGGCGGCTAGTAGGTGGGGTGCTGGGGAATGCTGTTTTTTGCGTCTCTGGCGCGCCCAGGGGCGGGCGCCAGAGGGGATCAGGCGGGGCGTCCGGCGCGGCCCGGACCTGAAAGGGCTATATTCTACCGCTGCCCCGGCGCTCGGTGATCTTGCCCGTGCTCTTGCCCGTGCCGCGGCCATCCCGCACAATGCGGCTACCCACTTCCCTGCCTGGCGCCTCACGCCGGCCCTGCCCACGATGAGCGAGTACGCTTTCTCCGTCTCGGTACGCACCCAGTACCTGCCGGACCAGTCAGAACCTGAGCGCGGGCGCCATGCCTTCGCCTACACCATTACCATCCACAATACCGGCGAGGTGGCGGCGCAGCTGATCTCGCGCCACTGGGTCATCACCGACAGCGACAACGGCACGCAGGAAGTGGCGGGCCTGGGCGTGGTCGGCCACCAGCCGCTGCTCAAGCCGGGCGAGCATTTCGAATACACCAGCTGGGCCACCATCTCGACCCCGGTGGGATCGATGAAGGGCGAATACTTCTGCGTGGCCGAGGACGGCCACCGCTTCGAGGTACCGATCCCTGAATTCGCGCTGGTGCTGCCGCGCATGCTGCACTGACCCTGCCGGGAACCTATTGGCGCGATGCGCTGTCCTGATCCTGCGGCGGCGCTTCAGCGGCGCCCTGCGCCGGCTGGCGCGACGGATGCTCGGACGGGGCGCGCGTGGGACGCGGGTTCGTTTTCGCCGTGCCCATGGTCCAGACCACGATAAAGATCAGCAGGAACAGCGCCACGCCGGCTTCCAGGGCGAACAGCAGCATGGGATGGGCTTCGAAGAACTTGCTCATGGCGGATGCAGCGCAGGCCCGCGGGGGCGCAGGCGGTGGTTGAAGGATGACGGTGGGATTGTAGGGGCAATCGGCCCCGCAAGCTGCGCCGGCCCGGATTTTGAACAATAGCAAGATGGCATACGCAGACTCTTTCCCGATTTCCCCGGTTTCTCCCTGGCGCTCGCTGCGCATTCGCGGCTGGCTGGCGCTGTCCGGCGCGGCCGTGCTGCTGGCCGGCTGCATGAGCGGCCCGCCGCCGCGCATCGAGACCGGCCCGGCCGGCACCACGCCGCCGACGGCCTCGTCGCAGAAAGGCAGTCTGCAGGCCGCCAGCTGGGCCGAGATCGGCGGCTGGGCCCAGGACGACGTGCGCGCCGCCTGGCCCGCGCTGCAGGCCAGCTGCCAGGCGCTGAAGAAGCGCGCCGAGTGGAGCCGCGCCTGTGCCGCCGGCATGATGGTCGATGCCGGCAACCTCAACGCCATGCGCGCCTATTTCGAAAGCAACTTCCAGCCGTACCGCGTGGTCAACGGCGATGGCACTGACTACGGCCTGATCACCGGCTACTACGAACCGATCCTGCACGGCTCGCGCACGCGCCAGGGCAAGTTCCAGGTGCCGCTGTACCGCAAGCCGGCGCAGTTCGGCAACCGCCCGCTGCCGGCCCGCGCCGAGCTGCTGCAGAACCCGGCCATGCGCGGCAGCGAGCTGGTCTGGGTGGATGACGCGGTCGAGGCCGCCTTCCTGCAGATCCAGGGCTCGGGCCGCATCCGCATGGCCGATGGCAGCATCATGCGGGTGGGCTTCGGCGGCACCAACGAACAGCCGTTCCGCTCCTTCGGCAAATGGCTGCTGGACCGCGGCGAGATCACGCCGGCACAGGCCACCATGCAGGGCATCAAGGCGTGGGCGCGCGCCAACCCGGGCCGCGTCGACGAGATGCTCAACATCAACCCGCGCTTTGTCTTCTTCCGCGAGCTGCCGGCCAACAACGACGGCCCGGTGGGCGCGCTGGGCGTGCCGCTGACCGCGGAGCGCTCGATCGCGGTCGACCCGGCCACCATCCCGCTGGGGGTGCCGGTATTCCTGTCGACCACGCGCCCGCTGTCGACCGAGCCGATCCAGCGGCTGATGTTCGCGCAGGACACCGGCAGCGCCATCAAGGGCGGGGTGCGCGCGGATTTCTTCTGGGGTGCGGGCGATGCCGCCGGCGAGACCGCGGGCCGCATGAAGCAGGGCGGCCGCATGTGGGTGCTGATGCCGCGCAGCTGACCTCGGCAACGCAAAAAGGGCGCCATCGCGGCGCCCTTTCTTCATGGTGGACAGCCCTCAGCGCGGGCGCTGGTCGACGATCCGCCGCGCCTTGCCCACCGAGCGCTCGACGCCGCCCTCCGGCAGCACCTCGATGCCGGCGGTGACGCCGATATAGGCCTTGATCTCCTGCGCCAGCCGCTCGCGCGCGCCTTGCGCCAGCGCGGGCTCGCTGCCGTGGGCGCATTCCACGCGCACCGTCAGCGTGTCCATGTGGCCGTCCTTGGCCAGCACGCACTGGTAGTGCGGCGCCAGCTCGGCGTGCTTGAGGATCAGTTCCTCGATCTGCGACGGGAACACGTTGACCCCGCGCACGATCATCATGTCGTCGGTGCGGCCGGTGATCTTCTCCATGCGGCGGAATGCCGGGCGCGCCGTGCCCGGCAGCAGCCGGGTCAGGTCGCGGGTGCGGTAGCGCACCACAGGCATCGCCTCCTTGGTCAGCGAGGTGAACACCAGCTCGCCGAACTCCCCGTCGGGCAGCACTGCGCCGGTGTCGGGATCGATGATCTCGGGGTAGAAATGGTCTTCCCAGATGGTCGGCCCGTCCTTGGTCTCGGCGCACTCATTGGCCACGCCCGGGCCCATCACCTCTGACAGGCCATAGATATCGACTGCCGAGATGCCCATGCGCTTCTCGATCGCCAGCCGCATTTCCGGCGTCCACGGCTCCGCGCCGAAGATGCCCACGCGCAGCGAGCTGCTGGCCGGGTCGATGCCCTGGCGCTCGAACTCGTCGGCGATCGCCAGCATATAGCTGGGCGTCACCATGATGACCTCGGGCTTGAAGTCCTGGATCAGCTGCACCTGGCGCTCGGTCTGGCCGCCGCCGAAGGGGATCGCGGTCAGGCCGGCCTTTTCCACGCCGTAGTGGGCGCCCAGGCCGCCGGTAAAGAGCCCGTAGCCGTAGCTGATGTGCACCTTGTCGCCGCGCCGCGCGCCCGAGGCGCGGATCGAGCGCGCCATCACCGTGGCCCAGTTGTCGATGTCCTGGAGCGTGTAGCCGACCACGGTGGGCTTGCCGGTGGTGCCGGACGAGGCGTGGATGCGCGCCACGCGGTCCTGCGGCACCGCGAACATGCCGAACGGGTAGTTGTCGCGCAGGTCCTGCTTGCTGGTGAACGGGAAGCGCGCCAGGTCGGCCAGCGAATGCAGCTGGTCGGGGTGGACCCCGGCTTCGTCGAACTTGCGGCGGTACACCGGCGAATTGGCGTAGGCGTGGTTGAGCGACCATCTCAGCCGCTCCAGCTGCAAGGCCTGCAGCTCGGCGCGGCTGGCGGTCTCGATCGCATCCAGGGGCAGATCGGTCAGGCGCGTGCTCATGTCGTCTCCTGCACGGGGGCGTTTATCTTAAGTATCTTGCCGGATTTGCTCAGGTGCCTTTCGTCCCTTCCGGCGGCGGCACCACATGTCCCCTGATCTGCGCCGACTTGCCGCGGAACATCGCCACCACCTGGCCCGCGGCGTTGGTCACGCGGATATCGTAGATGCCGTGCCGGCCGGACAGGACCTGCTCGGTGGCCTCGGCGGTCAGCACGTCGCCGCCGTGCACGGGCTTGAGGAACTCGATGCTGCAACCTGCCGCCACGGTGTTGATGTTATGGCTGTTGCAGGCAAAAGCGAAGGTCGAATCGGCCAGCGTGAACATCAGGCCGCCGTGGCAGATGCCGTGCCCGTTGAGGAATTCCTTGCGCACCGGCATGGTCAGCCGGGCGTAGCCGGGCCGCACGGCCTCGACCGTGATGCCCAGCCAGCGGCTGCAGGTGTCGGCTTCATACATGGCGGCGGCGGCCGCTTCGGCGAGGGCCTGGGGGTCCTGTTTCAAGCTGGTCTCCTATATAGAGTGGCGGGCAGGCCCGCGCGGCTTACTTGCCGGTGAAGTGCGGGGCGCGCTTTTCGAGGAAGGCGTTGACGCCCTCAGCATAGTCGGCGGACTGGCCGAGCTCGCGCTGCAGGTCGCGCTCCAGGTCCAGCTGGGCGTCCAGCGTGGCGGTGGCGCTGGCATGCATGGCGCGCTTGATCGCGGCCAGCGCGCGGGTCGGCTGCCCGGCCAGGTGCGTGGCCAGCGCCAGCGCCTGTTCCGGCAGCAGCGGGTCGTCCATGGTCTCCCAGACCAGCCCCCATTTCTCGGCCTCTTCGGCGCTCAGCCGCTCGCCGGTCATGGCCAGGCCCAGCGCGCGCGCCATGCCGATGCGCTTCGGCAGCAGCCAGGAGCCGCCCGAATCCGGCACCAGCCCGATCTTGACGAAAGCCTGGATAAAGCTGGCCGAGCGCGCCGCCAGCACCATGTCGCAGGCCAGCGCCAGGTTGGCGCCGGCGCCGGCCGCGGTGCCGTTGACCGCGGCCACCACTGGCAGCGGCAGGGCCTGCAGCCGGCGGATCAGCGGGTTGAACCAGGTATCGATCAGCTCGCCCAGGTCGGTCATGTGCCCCGGCGTGAAATCCAGGTCGGCCAGGTCCTGGCCGGCGCAGAAGCCACGGCCCGCACCGGTCAGCAGCAGGGCGCGCGCGCCGCCGGCCTCGACATGGTCGAGCGCCTGCTGCAGCGCCTGGTGCATCGCGCGGGTGAAGCTGTTGAGCTTGTCGGGGCGGTTCAGGGTGATCACGGCCACCGGGCCCTGCCATTGCAGCAAGACCGGGCCGGCATCGATGCTGACCGGCTGGCCAGCGGAGGTGGACATCGGGGGCATTGGGTTGTCTCCTGCCGGATATTTTGTCGCGGTCGGCGCGGGCGGCTGTTGTCGACGGCGCCTCTTAAATAAACCGACCAGTCGGTCGGCAAATGTTAGCACTATTTTTGGGCTGCCGGTTGGCACGTGGCTTCCAAGGCCGGCAGGGTCCGCAATGCCGGGCGCGGGCGTCGCTCTATAATCGCGCTGCCAACAACAATCTGAAACCTGCCGGCCGACATCTGTGTGCGGATCCCGGCATGCTCGCCTATTCGCTTTGGAATTCCTATGAAGAAGATCGCTGCATTACTCCTGATTTCGTCCGTGGCGCTGTTTGCGGCGTGCGGCAAGAAAGAAGCGGCCTCCGCTGCCGGCGCCGACACGGCCACCAAGATCATTGTCGGCCTGGACGACAACTTCCCGCCCATGGGTTTTCGCGATAACAACAACGAGCTGGTCGGCTTCGATATCGACATGGCCAAGGAGGCCAGCCGCCGTCTCGGCATGACGGTCGAGTTCAAGCCGATCGACTGGAGCGCCAAGGAGGCGGAACTTAACGGCAAGCGCGTGGATGTGCTGTGGAACGGGCTGACCATCACCGAAGAGCGCAAGAAGAACATCAGCTTCACCGCGCCCTATATGACCAACCACCAGATCGTCATCGTCGGTGCCAGCTCGCCGGTGAAAGCCAAGGCCGACCTGGCCGGCCGCATCGTCGGCGCGCAGGACGGCAGCAGCGCGGTGGATGCGATCAAGAAGGAAAGCCAGGTCGCCGCCAGTCTGAAGGAACTCAAGACCTTCGGCGATAACGTGACGGCGCTGATGGACCTGTCGACCGGCCGCCTTGACGCAATTGTGGTGGATGAAGTGGTAGGCCGCTACCTGATCAGCAAGCGTGCCGGCGAATACAAGGTGCTGGAGGAAAACTTCGGCACGGAAGAATATGGCGTCGGCGTGCGCAAGGATGACGCCGAGCTGCTCGGCAAGCTCGACAAGACCCTGGCCTCGATGAAGCAGGATGGCACGGCAGCCCGCATCGCCACCCAGTGGTTCGGCACTGACATCACCAAGTAATCCAGACGCTGCGTGACGCCCTGCGCCGTTCAGGCAGGGCGCCGCGCCATGTCCGGACCCAGGGCGCCGTCCCGGCGCCCGGGATCCCACCTCCTTCTTGTTTCGCGCGAGCATGGACTACGTCTTATCTCTTCTGGCGCCATTGGCGCAGGGTGCGCAAGTCACGCTCACACTATTCGCCATCACGCTCGCCCTGTCAGTGCCGCTGGGGCTGGCGCTGGCGCTGGCACGCATCTCGTCATGGCCGTGGCTGAGCGGCCTGGTCAATGGCTATATCTGGCTGATGCGCGGCACGCCGCTGATGCTGCAGATGCTGTTTATTTATTTCGCACTGCCGTTCGTGCCCGTCATCGGCGTGCGCCTGCCTGACTTTCCCGCGGCGGTGGTGGCTTTCGCCCTGAACTACGCGGCCTATTTCGCGGAAATCTTCCGCGCCGGGATCAAGTCGGTCGATCGCGGCCAGTATGAGGCCAGCAAGGCGCTGGGCATGACCTATTTCCAGACCATGCGGCGGGTCGTGCTGCCGCAGATGGTCAGCCGGGTGTTGCCGCCGGTCAGCAATGAAACCATTACGCTGATCAAGGACACGTCCCTGATCTACGTGCTGGCCCTCAACGATATTCTTCGCACCGCGCGCGGCATCGTGCAGCGTGATTTCACCACCACGCCTTTTCTGGTCGCTGCGCTCTTCTATCTGGTGATGACGCTGATTCTGACCTGGTTCTTCCAGAATCTCGAAAAACGCTATGCCAAACATGATGACTAGCCCGACCGGCGCCAATTCCCACAATGCGCCCGGCATCATGATCGCGGCGCGGGATCTGTTCAAATCGTTCGGGCCACTGGAGGTCTTGCGCGGTGTCTCCCTGACCTTGCGCAAGGGGGATGTCACCGCGGTGATCGGGCCCTCGGGCTCGGGCAAGAGTACCTTGCTGCGCTGCCTGAATCATCTTGAGGTGATTGACCGCGGCACCCTTGAAATCGAAGGCGAGGCGCTGACAGCCGCCGGCCCTGACGGCACAGCCAGATATGTGCCGGACGCTGAAGTGCGGCGCATCTGCCGGAAGATGGGCATGGTGTTCCAGTCGTTCAACCTGTTTCCGCATATGACGGTGCTGCAGAACATCATCGAAGCCCCCATGACCGTCAAGGGACTGGCGCGCGACGCGGTGGTGCCCAAGGCCGAAGAGCTGCTGCGCAAGGTCGGCCTGCTGGCCAAGCGGGACAGCTACCCGGCGCGCCTGTCCGGCGGCCAGAAGCAGCGGGTGGCGATTGCGCGGGCGCTGGCCATGGAGCCCGACATCATGCTGTTCGACGAGCCGACCTCGGCGCTGGACCCGGAACTGACCGGGGAGGTGCTGCGCACCATGCGGCAACTGGCCGAAGAACATATGACCATGCTGGTCGTCACGCATGAGATGGGGTTTGCGCGGGAAGTGGCAAACCACGTCGTGTTCATGGATGAGGGCAGGATTCTTGAGGAAGGGTCGCCTGAGGAAGTGTTCGGGACCCCAGCTCACGCGCGCACCCGCGAATTCCTGGCGCACATGCTCTAGGGGGCGCCTGCGCCGCCACGCCACAACAGGTGGCAGAATAGCCCGCAGCCGGTGGCGACAGTGCCATCCGCCTGCAAATACATAGGAGAAGACATGCCGTACGAAAACATCCTGGTCGAAACCCGTGGCCGTGTTGGCCTGGTCACGCTGAACCGCCCGAAGGCCCTGAACGCGCTCAATGACGCGCTGATGGACGAGCTTGGCGCCGCGCTGACCGCCTTCGACCAGGATGAGGGCATCGGCGCCATCGTCATTACCGGCAGCGAGCGCGCCTTTGCCGCCGGCGCCGATATCGGCATGATGGCCAAGTATTCCTTCATGGATGTGTACAAGGGCGATTACATCACGCGCAACTGGGAAACCATCCGCAAGATCCGCAAGCCGGTGATTGCCGGCGTGGCCGGCTATGCGCTGGGCGGCGGCTGCGAGCTGGCGATGATGTGCGACATCATCATCGCGGCGGATTCGGCCAAGTTCGGCCAGCCCGAGGTGAAGCTGGGCACCATGCCCGGCGCCGGCGGCACCCAGCGCCTGCCGCGCGCGGTGTCCAAGGCCAAGGCCATGGACCTGTGCCTGACCTCGCGCATGATGGATGCCGCCGAAGCCGAGCGCTCGGGCCTGGTGTCGCGCGTGGTGCCGGCCGACAAGCTGCTGGACGAAGTGCTGGCAGCCGCCGAGACCATCGCCGGGTTCTCGCTGCCGGTGGTCATGATGATCAAGGAGTCGGTCAACGCCGCCTACGAGACCACGCTGGCCGAAGGCGTGCACTTCGAGCGCCGGCTGTTCCATGCCACCTTCGCCAGCGAAGACCAGAAGGAAGGCATGGCGGCTTTCGTCGAGAAGCGCAGCCCGAATTTCCAGCATCGCTAAGGCCCGGATCAGGGAATACCCGAGGGCAGTGCGGGGGTATTATGTTTCTCCCGCACTCGTCATTTCGGGGATTTCCTTTGCCACTCAATGGCTTACGACATAATCCCCGGAACCCCTAGCGGATCGTTGTGACAAAGTTGTTGCAAGGTGCGCGAATCCGGCCTAATATTCGCCCCCTCGCAACACACAACGCAGCGCTGCAAAGCAGACGCAGCAAGGGATGCGGGGTCGACCGGAAGGGTTGGCGCAGCGAAGTTGGCGCGCTGGCCGCAGCAAAAAAAGTTGCTGAAACGGTTGACGAAACGAAGAAAGCTCTGCATAATCTCGTTTCTCTGCTGCAGACAACGCAGCGGCGCTGAA
>NZ_JBYTAH010000110.1:0-16787 GCF_058787975.1 Cupriavidus sp. FW305-26 | reverse complement strand
GTGCAGCACCGCCCTGCCCCCGGCGCCGCCGCCCGCCCTGTCACGCTGCACATCAACGGCAAGCCCTGCACGCTGCAGCTGGAGCCCCGCTGCACGCTGCTTGACGCGCTGCGCGAAGTGATCCACCTGACCGGCGCCAAGAAGGGCTGCGACCGCGGCCAGTGCGGCGCCTGCACGGTGCTGGTCGACGGGCGGCGCATCAACGCCTGCCTGACGCTCGCGGTGATGCAGGAAGGCCGCCGGATCACCACCATCGAAGGCCTTGCCAGCGGCGACACGCTGCATCCGATGCAGGCCGCCTTCATGGCGCACGACGCGCTGCAGTGCGGCTTCTGCACGCCGGGCCAGATCTGCTCTGCGGTGGGCATGCTGGCCGAGGCCCAGGCTGGTGAGGCAAGTTCGGTTCAGCCGCTGCCTCGCCGCTGTCGGGCGTGCCGGCGAAAGAAGTGGAGATCAGCGACGGCTGGCTGCAACGCCGATCCGATCCGACGCAGCGCGAATCCGTGTCCGCGCCGATCACCCGCGCAGGCGGCCACGCGATTGAAGCGCGGGCCAGCGCCAGGCCCGGCAAGGAGCGGAAGCAATACGCAATGCACGCGTTTGGCGCGGTCTTTGCAGAGGTCCACGTCGATCCCGACCTGGGCGAGATCCGCGTCCACCGCATCGTCGCCAGCTACGGCGTGGGCCGGCTGCTGAACCGCAAGACCGCGCACAGCCAGCTCAAGGGCGGCATTATCTGGGGCATCGGCATGGCGCTGCATGAGAAGACCGAGCTGGATCCCGTCACCGAGCGCGTTGCCAATGCCAACCTGGCCGAGTACCACGTGCCGGTCAATGCCGACGTCGGCACCATCGACGCCGGCGCGTACGGGACCTGCCGATTACGCTGGACAAGCTGCTGGACTGAGGCCCGCCCAGGCCCCGGGTGGTTGCGCTGGCCGCCATCCAATGGAAAGATGTCGCCCACGGGCCTCGTGCCCGCAACCTGACTGCCCGCCTGGCGGGCGTGGAGGCTGCCGTGACCGAGCTCTACCCCAAGCGTCCGTTCTCGTGCATTGCCCTGCTGCTGGCCGCCGGCGCCATCCTGGCCCCGGGCCTGGCCAGCGCCCAGACCCCGGCACCGCTGGCGGAATGGCAGTTCTCCGCCGGCATCCCGTTACAGAAGCTGTTTGAAGACACCATCCCCGACTGGCAAGTCCGGCTCGGCGCCGCGGCCATGGTGCGGCCGCGCTACGACGGCTCGTCGGAATACATCCTCATCGGCGGGCCCAGCATCGATATCCGCTACCGCGACCTGGCCTTTGCCTCGATCGGCGAAGGGCTGGGCGTGAACCTGCTGCGGGGCAAGAACTGGCGCGCGGGGATCGCGCTGTCCTACAACCTTGGGCGGCGCGCAAAGGAGGACTCGCCGCACCTGGACGGCATGGGCAATATCAACCCGGCGCCCGAAGGCAAGCTGTTCGCTGAATACGCGGTCTCGAAGGAATTCCCGCTGGTGCTGCGCATCGACGCGCGCCGCAGCCTGGGCGGCAGCGACGGCTGGGTCGGCGATATCGGCGCCTATATGCCGCTGCCGGGCAGCTCCGAGAAATTCTTCTGGTTTGCCGGCCCCACCGTGACGCTGGCCGACTCGCGCTATATGAACGCCTGGTACGGCGTCAGCGACTCGCAGGCCCGCGCCGGACGGCCCGCCTACCATGCGCGCGGCGGCATCAAGTCCTACGGCTTCGGCGTCAGTGCGGTGTGGTATTTCAACAAGCACTGGTTTGCCACCAGCGATATCGCGATCTCGCAACTGGCCGGCGATGCGGCGGACAGCCCGATCACGCGCAAGTCGACCAACGGGGTCTTCGACCTGTCGATCAACTACGAATTCTGACGCCGATAGCGGTCCGCCCAGTGCGGCTATCGCACAGTGGATGGCCCGCGCCCGCGATTTGGGCGGTACCGCCACGGTTCTTCGAAACTGCGTCCCGCATAATTGGCCGGCCGGAATATCCGGCCGCAGCATCCCCGCCAGGGGATAGTCGAAGAAGCCAAAGAAGGAGATGTAGTTGAAGTCCAGCATCAAGCACCGCGTGGCGCGCAGCGCGCGTTTCGCCGCCATGGCCATTGCCGGCCTGGCCGCCGCCCACACCGCCCCCACTGCCCTCGCCGCCGAAGCGTGGCCGGCCAAGCCGATCAAGGTGATCGTGCCTTACACACCGGGCGGGTCCACCGACACCGTCTCGCGCGTCGTGTTCGAAAGAGTCTCGCAGCGGCTGGGCCAGCCGATCATCATCGAAAACAAGCCCGGCGCCAACAGCACCCTGGGCGTCGGCGTGGCCGCGCGCTCGGCGCCGGATGGCTACACCTTCGTGTCGGTACTTGCCGCCTACAGCGCGAACATGTCGCTGTATTCCAAGCTCAGCTACAAGCCCACGGACCTGGTGCCGGTGGCGGAAATGGCCGAGCTGCCGCTGTTCCTGTTCTCCAGCAAGAAGCTGCCGGTCAAGACCGTCGCCGAACTGGTCGACTACGGCAAGAAGCACCCCGACACGCTGACCTTTGGTTCCAGCGGCGTCGGCAGCTCCGCGCACCTGACGGGCGAGCGACTGGCGATGGAATCGAAGCTCAAGCTGACCCACGTGCCGTACAACGGCAGCGCGCCGATCCTGCCCGCGCTGGTGTCCGGCGAAGTCTCGGTCGCCTTCGACCCGCTGCTGGTGCCGATGCCGCATGTGAAATCGGGCAAGATCAATGTGCTGGCCGTGGCCTCCGCCAAGCGCTGGCCAGGCGAGCCCAACATCCCGACCATGGAAGAAGCAGGTTTTCCCGGCTTCGTGATGAGTTCCTGGACCGGGCTGATGGCGCCTGCCGGCACGCCCCAACCGATCGTGGCCCGCATGGCCAGGGAAATCGCCGCGGCCACGCGCAGCCCGGAGGTCGCGAAGAAGCTGACCGATCTCGGTTTTGTGCCGGTGGGCGGTACTTCTGAAGAATTCCGCAAGCTGATCGAGCGCGATACCACGCGCTACGGGGAGATTGTTAAGGCGGGGAAAATTACGCTGGATTGAGGTTGCAGACCGCGATACAAGCCCGGGTATAAACGTGGCGAGCTACCAGGCTCGCCACGTTTTTTTTGGGATGGCGACTTGCGGGGTGAACGAAGGCCTCTTGTCGACCCTGAGCAGTCAGATGAGTCTCCCGAAAAATCGACGCCCAGTTTTCATTGTGGTGGTGGCGCCGGCACCAGCCCGTACCTAGACATGACATCGATAAGCTTCGAGCGGTCGAGCGGCCCGCCGGCGCTTACGATTGTTCCGACATCACGAAAATACAATCACTCGTCCGCAATGCGTGCGCAAGCGAACATCGCGTGTGGGTGCCCATCTGCACACTCCGGGAGGCAGGCTCCAATCCAGCCTGCAATGCCTTGAGCGCCCCGCTAGTCCCCCGGCTACGGGTGCCTTTTTGCTACAAATTCCTGAATAGCGGATCAGCGTGGAGCGCTCGACTGGCTCCACTCGTTCAGACGCCTAGAGCTTCGATACGAACGATATGTCGATGTCCTCGAACCCTCCCTGTCCCTTGCCTGTTCACTGATTTGCCGGAGCAGGCTAAAGCACTGCATGAACTGATTTCGCAACAGCTTCTTGTGAGGCCGCAGATCACGTTCCCTTCCATCACAGCGTATTCGGTGGGCATTCGCACAAAGCATCGCTCAATAGTCCATCGTATCCAGATACACAGCAATACAATTCAGCTTCAAAGTGCGTGTGCCGCGGAATGACCTGTGTCGATATGTACGCTTGTTCCGTGGCTACGCGCGGCATGGACGGGGTATGCAAGCATTGGCCGCCGGTAGTTGGTTAATCTGCGGGCACTGCATGGCAGTGCCATGCACGTCTGCCATGAGCAAAATGAGAGGTCAGATGAAAAAGATTCTTGCGGTCGTTGCCGCATCCGTCGCAGCCAATGCCGTGTCTGCCCAGTCCGGCGTGACGCTGTTCGGTATCGCCGACGCTGGTATCGAGTTCAACAACAATGCTGGGCGCAACGGTGACAGTGTCGTGCGACTGGTTTCCGGGAACCAGTCTGGCTCGCGTTGGGGTCTGCGTGGCGTGGAGGATCTGGGCAGCGGGCTGAAGGCGGTCTTTTATCTGGAAAGCGGCTTCGACATCGATACCGGCAATTCGGCCCAGGGCGGGCGTCTGTTCGGCCGCGGCGCCTATGTGGGGCTGGATAGCCACTATGGCTCACTGCTGTTCGGGCGGCAGCAGACCGCCATGCGCGAATTCGGCAATATCTACGATCCTAATGCGATTGCTGACCGCTACGGCATCCTCTCGATTGCACCAGAATTTGGAGCGCGCGCAGACAATGCCGTCAAATATGTCGGAAAGTTCGGGAGACTCACTGCACAGGCTTTCTACTCCTTCCAGGCTAATGGCAGCGAAGTGGCGGGCAGCAACGTATTCGGGCGCAATTTCGGCGCGTTCGTCAACTATGCCTCCGGCCCCTTCGCGCTCGGCGTGGCCTATGACGATGCGCACGTCGGCACGCCCTCAAACCAGGCGCCGGTCCTGCGACGCGTTTCCGTGGCCGGCACGTATGCGGTGAGTGATGTCAAGGTATATGTGGGCTACCGCCTGGCGAAGGCCTATGATGGGGCCATGCTGCCGGGCGCCCAGGAGGCCAACGCCGGCTCGAACCTTTACTGGCTGGGCCTGGCTTACAAGCTGACGCAGGCGTTTTCCCTGACCGGCACGGCCTACTACCAGGACTTCCGGCAGACTGGATCTGACCCGTGGCAGTTCGTGCTGACCGGCGACTATTTGCTCAGCAAGCGCACCGACCTCTACGCGTCAGTCTCCTACGCGCTAAACAAGGATAATTCGGCACTGGGCGTCAACGGCTTCAACAGCGGCAGCGGCACGTCGGCCGTCTTCAACGTACAGCCGGGCAAGAACCAGGCGGGTGCCGTGATGGGCGTTCGCCACCGGTTCTGATGCGAATACTGGAGGCATGAAGTGTCCTGACGTCTTTTCCTATGGCTACAAAGCCAACCTGCGGCGCAGGTTGACCGCCTCACTAAGCATGTCCAGCACTGCCACCGAGTCGTCCCATCCGATGCAGGCGTCCGTGATGCTCTGTCCGTATGACAACGCCGACGGACTGTGCACGCCCGGGGTGAACTTCTGCGCGCCGGGGACCAGATGGCTCTCGACCATCACCCCGAAAATGGAGTCACTGCCGCCGCTGATCTGTTGCGCCACGTCCCGCGCGACATCGACCTGCCGCAGGTGTTGCTTACTGCTGTTGGCATGGCTGCAATCCACCATCAGCGAGTTACCGAGCCCGGCCGCTTCCAGTTCCCTGCAGGCGGCCGCCACGGAATCCGCATCGTAGTTCGGGGCCTTGCCGCCGCGGAGAATGACGTGGCAGTCCGGGTTGCCCTTGGTATGCACCGTCGCCACCTGCCCGTTCTTGTGCACTCCCAGGAAGTGATGTGGACGCGATGCGGCCTGGATAGCGTCGATGGCAATCTTGATGTTGCCGTCAGTGCCGTTCTTGAAGCCAATCGGTGCTGAAATGCCCGAAGCCAGCTCGCGGTGCACCTGGCTCTCGGTGGTGCGGGCACCAATCGCGCCCCAGCAGATCAGGTCACCTATGTACTGGGGCGAGATCACGTCCAGGAACTCACCGGCCGCCGGCAAACCGAGGCGATTGATATCAACCAGCAGGCTGCGCGCGATGCGCAGGCCCTCATCGATGCGATAGCTTTCGTCCAGGTAGGGGTCGTTGATCAGTCCTTTCCAGCCCACCGTGGTACGCGGCTTCTCGAAGTACACACGCATCACGATCTCCAGCGACCCGGCGTAGCGCTGCCGCTGCTCCATCAACCGCCGTGCGTACTCGAGTGCCGCCTGCGGGTCGTGGATCGAGCAAGGTCCCATGATCACAAGCAGCCGGTCATCCTTGCCGTGCAGAATGCGCGAGATTCGCTGGCGCGTCTGGGTGACCAGGGATTCGACCGGCGTGCCCCGGATCGGGAAGAAACGGATCAGGTGTTCAGGCGGAGGCAGCGGAATGATGTCTTCGACGCGGGCGTCGTCAGTCACGCCGGTGCGGTCCGGTGGCGCCGGCCAACCCTCGGCAATGGTCAACGGGGATTTCTGTGGATCATTCATGGCTAGCTCCTGGAAAACTGGGACAGGAAGACCGCCGGCGGGTGCCAGTCAGGCGCAGCAGCGGAGTCCGGGCAATATGTCGTTGCGATGCGGCAGGTAGCAATGGCGAGGGATCCTGAAGGGCGGCCCAGGCGTGCTGGTACGCGCCAGCAAACGCCGCATCCAGCCAGGACCTGGCTGTCCCCCTCCTCAGCCCTCGTCGTTATGCATCCTCCCAAGATCACTGTCGTGATTATCAGCCCGGCGCAGCGCAATGCCAACCATGGAGATTGGCGAACCGCCAATCAGCGGTCCCGGTTTTTGCGGGGGAACTACTATGTCAGGCCGCCCGCCGAATGCCCATAGCCGGGCAAGACGGCAGCCGTTCGCGCCACGAAGCTTGGCTCGAATGCCGTCTGTGTCGCGTGCTGCGATTCGCGGAAGATCAAGCCGTAGACGCCCGGGTCGGAGCGGATTATCGAATCGATCTCACGGCATGCCAACCGAAGATCCGCACTTCCTTAAAATCGCGCCCGCCCACCGGACATGTCAAAGACAGCGCCTGCATTAAAGCGGCTGGCGTCCGAACATAGCCACGCTACCAGGTGCGCAGCCTCGGCCGGATCGCCCAGGCGCCCGGCCGGGCTATCAGCAACCATGGCCGCCACCTCGTGGCTGCCGAGCCCGTGAATCATGTCGGTATCCATGGGCCCGGGCGCCACGCAATTAACGTAGATGTTGCGCTTCACCAGTTCGCGGCCGATTGCTTTGGTTAGAACGACCACGCCGCCGCTGGCCGCGGAGTATGCAGCCAGCCCGGCCAGCCCCTCCTTGCCGGCCAGCGAGCCCATATTGATGATACGGCCGCCTCCCCAGCGCAACATGTGCGGCAACATCGCCTGCACGACGTACATGGTCCCCAGGAGATTCACGGCGATGATGCGATGCCATTGTGAAGCCTCGTGATTCTCGAATGGCTGCATCGGGCCAAGGTAGCCGGCAGCGTTGACCAGGATGTCGAAGCGATATCCCGCATCGACCAGTCGCGCCAGCGCCAGCCCCACCTGCCCGGCATCGGAGACATCGACGACCTCAGTGCTGGCACCTTCCATCTGGAACGGCACGATATCCCAAGCATGCACACGCGCGCCACTGTCGATCAGTTGCGCAACGATCGCCCGGCCGAGCCCCTTTGCACCGCCGGTCACCAGCGCTGCCTTCCCCGAAAGATCATAGAAATTTGACACGGCATCCCCAGCGCGCCATGGCTGCGCAGAAGCGGTAGCGCCCACGGCACACGCCGCCCCGCCTTATGACGCAGGCAACTGCCCTGAGCCTTGCCTCGTCGCGTCATCGGCGACAGGGCTTGCCATGCAGCCCACCCGCCGATCCCAACGGTACTAGCCCTCGTCAGACATGCTCTGTTCGCTTCCAGACAAATACGTGCATGGTCGAAGGCGGCCACACAGACATGGTGTTCGCCGGCCGTCAGATGTCAGCGGAGTCCCTCTCGCGGTCGTCAATCTGCGCCACCGCGAAGGCTGACGCTCAATATCGGCCCAGACCGTGACCAGCTAGCTGCCAGTCGACGTGTAGTGGCGCAGCCCGGTACGCCATGCGCCGATGGCCGCCAGGAGAAAAACGAAACCCGTCGAATTCGCCGGTACGCAAAAAGGTCTGCCCAGCACGTCGAAACCGCGCCCGATGGCATCGGCGATGGCGAACATGCAGTTCACCAGCCCGTAGAACAGCGCCACTTCGCCGATGCGCCAGCCCTGCACGTCGCCGAAGCGGTCGAACAGCGCCCAGACCGCGACCACCTCGATTCCGGTGACAAGGAACTGACCCAGCGTGAGGCGTCCCGTTATCTAAGGTGAACGAAGGTCTCTTGTCGACCCGTCTGCGACGGTCAAGGTAGCCAACCCAAATGGCAGTAGACAGTCCGGTAGCGTTCGTTCGTTTTCACTAGGGCGCAGCAGCGCTATGGCTGCCAACCTCTTCCGTCTTGCGGACTCCGTTCTTGTGCGGGTCTTATCGACTTACGGCCATTGAGAACGTGAATCCGATCAGCAGCGCCAGAAGCGAAGGCACGTTGCTTTTCCCGGTCCAGCATGACACGAAGTAGCCTTCTACACGTCCTTCAGGGAAGGTCTGTGTTGTCTGGCAATTTGACGGCCTGCGTCGCGGGCAAGACGATATACTCGGCGGCCGTTCCAAGCGGACGTTGCCACTGCCCGTTCCAAATCCAGACCCGCTCACCGAGCCGGGCAGCAGACACTTCCGCACCCAATGCCTCGATGACACCGGCGCCGTCACTGTGCGGGATGATTCGGTCGCTGGTCAGGGGACGACTGCGCCGGGACTTCACGTCGGACGGGTTCACCCCTGATGTGGCGACTCTGACACGGACCTCCCCGGGGCCTGGGGTCGGAGTTGGCAGCTCTCCAGTTACCAGAACTCCACGGGCTTCGCCGTTTTTGGTGTACCAGGCGGCTCGCATGATGGCTCCCACTTTGCGCATAGCACTTGCCATTGACGGGGCACAGGCATCGGCCCTTCAGGCGCTTCGTGGCATATTAGGCCGAAAAATCGGTATCGGCTGGAAAAAGGCCGAATGGAGGCAGCAGAGCGGGCAGGCGGTGCGCAGTCGCTATGTCGCTATGTCGCTATGTCGCTAAATGAGTAGCGCCTGGAGACCGTGCGGCACGAGTTCAATGCCTTGGTCTCGCCTCTTTCTCGGCGAGTCGTCGTCGGGTCGTGGGACGTCTTAGCGGCGCCATTTGGATTGTCACGCTTGCCTACTCCGTTCGTTCTCGTACATACAACGAGAGGCGCTGGCAAAAGACTCGCTTTAGTCGGCGGCTCAGCCGGCTCGAGGCGCCCCGAGGGACCAACACATGCTTCGCGTTTGCGAATCACTGTATATGTCTTTGCGATCGCAGTTATGGCTGCCGGTCTACGGTGCGCGGGGTTGCCGCCTATATCGCGTCACTACTCTGCAGGTCGCCTGCTGGCACCTTCGAAACTCCAACAAAAGTCTAAGGAGACATCATGCACTACAAGAGTTTGATCATGTTGGGCGCGGTGGCACTGGTGGCAGGTAGCGCGCTAGCGCAGAGTTCGGGCCTTACCCGTACTTTGGTAGGAAGGGCCGATGTATCTGTACCAGGTCGCGAAGCTGTTGTCGCGCGCGTGGAGGTAGCGCCAGGCGCCTATGCCGGGCGTCATACGCATCCCGGCGACGAGATCAGCTACGTCATGGAAGGTGAGGTGCAACTCCTGATCGATGGTCAGTCGCCGCGCACGGTCAAGGCCGGTGAATCATTCGTAGTGCCTGCCGGCGTTGTGCATGATGCCCACAACAACAGTAGCGCGGCGGCGCGGGTTCTTGGCGTGTACGTGGTCGAGAAGGGGAAGCCGCTGGCATCGCCGGCCCCGTGACGGGCCTGGCACCCTCAGCCGCGGAGATCGTTGAATTGGTGGGCATTGGGCGCGCCACGGCTGGAGCGTTAGCCGTAGTGGTTTGCGGTCACTTCTACAAGAAGTATTGCATTCGAGATGCAGGGAGGCCTTCGCTTGTGCAGGCGAAGCGAAGTTTTCCGTAAGCTGGGGAGACGGATGCTGGCACGGGAAACATTGGTCCATGGATGCAATGATTCTGGTCTTCTCTGCGGGAGTATTCGCTGGCGCGATGAATGCGCTGGCCGGGGGCGGCTCGTTCGTCAGTTTGCCGGCGCTGATTGCAGTGGGCGTACCTCCGGTTCAAGCGAATACTTCCAGCACGGTCGCGCTATTTCCTGGCGGGCTTGCCAGTGCTTGGGCCTATCGAGATGGACTGCGCCCGGTCGGCTCCGTGGCGCTGCGCGCTCTCCTGCTGGCGACGCTATGTGGCGGCTTGGTGGGGGCCTACCTGTTGCTGCGAACTTCATCCGCGGCGTTCACGTTCGTTCTGCCCTGGCTGCTTCTGGTTGCGTCCGTTGCCCTGGCGTTCGGGCGACGCTTTGGGGAGGCAATGCGCACACGCTGGCACATTCACGCGTCTGCGGTACTGGCCGTCCAGTTCGTGCTTGGCATCTATGGCGGCTACTTCGGCGGCGCGGTTGGAATCATGATGATCGCGGTGTGGAGACTGCTCGACAACTGCGACCTAAAGTACCTCAATGCGGACCGTACGCTGCTGGTCAGTGCTGCCAACGCCGTAGCGGTGGTCGCTTTCATCGTGGCCAATGCGGTGCGCTGGCCAGAGACGTTAATCATGCTGATGGGGGCGATCATTGGTGGATACAGTGGCGCGCGGATCGGGCGCCGGGCGACGCCGGGGACTATCCGGGCCATCACGCTACTTGTTACCTTCTGCATCACGCTAGCATTCTTCGTGAAGACCTACGCGGCCACTCTGCTGATTCGGTGACTAGCCCCATGCGCGGAACGACGCTTTCCGGCGTTGGAAGCGATCTGAGGCCAAGGCGTTTCAGTACCCCCTACGAGTATTTGCAGGCTTGGGTTCGTGATGGCCTCGTGCGATAACCCGAGTGTCCGCTTTATAGCATTAGCCAAGACGCTCGAACGTCGGCTCATGGCCGACCTCGGCCCTCGGCCTACCTGTGGCAGGGCTTGCACCGGAGACGACTTCCGATCCGTCTCGGTCATTCGCGCACCCATCTGCGGACGACCGAAGTTCGGCCGAACCGGCCGGTCGCAGGCCGCGGCTAGATAACGGCCCGCTCGCAGCGTCACTCTAATGGGAGGCTTCCGCCTACCGGCAGAGAGCTAAGCTCATCATTTTTCGTGCTTGGCGATGAAGGCCTCAACAGTGTCGTGCAGTAGTTCGGGCTTTTCTAGGAAGATGAAGTGACCACTGTCCAGGATGGCAAACTCGGCTTCCGGAATCAGCTTTGCAAGTTCCGCGGAGAAGTACGGCGGGGCGCAGAAGTCGCGTTCGCCCACCAACACCAGCGTCGGCGTCGCGATCGAAGGAAGCTCATCGAATGCGTCGTGCCCCACGATCATGTCGATCCGGGCAAAGGCGATTTCCCGCTCAAATGTGCCAGCCGCCGTAGCGTTCACCCACGCCTGCACCTGCTCCGGGTGCTCGCGCATGAATCTCGGATCAAAGAGGAATAGTGCGTTGGCCTCGGTGGACGCGCGCAGGCCGGAATCGGTCAACATGCGTCGCCGCATGTCGAACTGACGACGGTAGAACGCGTCCGCCCGTGCAATCGAAGACACAATGCTTGCGCTGCGTAATAGCTCGCGGTGATGGATCGCCAGCAGTTGCGCGATGGCGCCACCGGTCGAGGAACCGACCACGTGGACCGGCCCGCATCCGACCGCCTCGATGACCCGCGCCATGTCCCGGGCGTGTTGTGAAATCGTCATGTCGCGCGCGGTGTGCTCAGACGCGCCGGTGCCGCGGTGGTCAGGGACGATCACTTGGTGATGCTCGGCAAACAATTCGATTAGGAGGCCCCACGATGCGCCGATCCCCGCAAGTCCTGCCAGAAGAAGCACAGGCGAACCTTGGCCCTTGACCTCGTAATGGATTGAAACACCGTCGGACGTTATGTTTGGCACTTTGCTTCTCCGTTTCTGCGTGAGGCGAATGAGAAGGCGAGCACGTCGTCGGGCGCTGCGGTTTCTTAATATTAGATTTGGAAATGCAGCACCTACACCTAGCCAAAGCCCTGATGCGGCCACGCCGCCAGCTTCAGTGTTCTACGGCCATTTGATGGGCGGCTGCCAAGGTTGATTGCCCTCTCCCGCCCCGGTTGTCGGCAGCCATATCAGCACCCTTGCACCGTAGCAGCTTTGTCGTAGGCGTGCAGTACGAATAAGGCAGTAGCCACGCACAGTCGGTTTCAAGTCAGAAACGTTCTCACCCATTGCCCGTGTAGTGGCAATGTCGACCTGCCACATCCACTTTCTTGTTACGACAACCTCTGTGCTCACCTGCACCACACTACGCGAAGAGTCCATGAGCTTCATGGCTAACCGTTGAATGGGTAATGGGTTCGGCGTGAAAAGTGCTGAGGCATTCAGAAGGAAGCTACTCAATTAAAATCATCATAGACAGCTCCCAATTAGGGTCATGTGAATCTTGCTCATTTCAGATTGAAACGATATCCATAACGTATCACTAATGAAACTGCCGAAGCGGCTTGAGGGGCTGCCTGACCGAACGGCCGCAGTCGCTGATGAAGACGATTGTGGAGAGCAATCAAGCGGGTCAGTCGACAGCAAGTAGCCACCACGAAGGCCGCTACTTCTTCCTCAAGGACCGAGCTCACCGCCGCCCTGGTTGGTGCATTGACCCTTCCAATTTGCTGGGCTAGAGTAAATGTGGACTTAAGCGAAATGGCATTGACTTTGCCGCTCAAGCCCCTTCACAACGGGCAGAAAGTCCAGTCAAGGGTCGAGTTTTGTGTTCTTGTACGTTTTGCTCGAAATGACCTGCTCGGTCCGCGATTCTGGGCAGCGTTTGATGTCGCTTTTTCAGGCGAAATGGGCTTTAGCAAGTGCCATTCAGACTAAAGTCACTGTCCTCGTCGACCGGATGTCATTTTCCACAGGGAGTCTTACCATGGCGAATTGGCAAGTTGGAAGCAATTGGGATATTGTTCAGGGCAATGGCTTTCGTGTCCACGTCTTCCTGACGCAGAACGAGGATAGGATTGCAGGCTCGGCGGAAACTTCCGATGGCAGTCACGTAAGCTCTCGCCTCGAAGGTTTCGTAACAGATAACGAGTTTCACCTATCCATCCTCTGGAAAAATGGCTCAGATGGAAGGTACATCGGGTCATTTAAGGGCAAAGGCTTCCCAGCCGGTCAAGGGGTACTTGAGGGTTTTACTGGCGACCTAGCGCATCCGGAGAGCAGTACAAAGTGGTTCTCGGAGAACGTCATCTTCAAACGTGCGTAGTGATCCCCGGGCGGAAGATTGGGCCCTCTGCGGGCGAAGGCTGCGAGCAAGTGGGTGTTGGCCGTCACGTTGTCCGCTCAATAGATGGCGCATCAGTACACGTTGCGCCACCTGCAGCACCGGCGTGACCAGCTCGGGCTTCGCGGCCAGCAGCAAGCGCAGCGGGGTGGGCAGCGACAACACCCGCCCCGGCACGTGTGGGATGACGTGATCGACAAGGTATGCTGCGGTCTACGACATCCGACGAGCACCGCCTGAGGTGCAAAACCGTCGGCGCTTGCAGTTGGAGGCCAGCAGCTTTTCTTGCCCGCATTCGCCGCAGCGCATGCATCAGGAGCCCGTGCGCCAGGCTCGAGGAAGGCGTCGAACTCGTCCTTGATGACCCGGGAAGTTCAATGCGGCCTCGGTGTGGGTGATGAGGCTGGTCGCCTAGCCCGGGAAACATCTCGCATCAACGTCCCTTGTTTGAGCAGAACAGTCGCTCGAGCGGCAGCGCCACCGCGATGGGAAGGACGGCTTATGGCCGACAAGCGACCTCCGCCAGAACACGGGTTCGGTAACGTTCCGGACAAACTTGCAGTCGCCCTCTGACCTGCATACCTGGCCAGTATGTCAAAATTCGTTTCCAATCGGCCAGCTTCGTTGACCGGTCATGTGCGAGCGTTTGATTCCTCGCGGCGGGCCAGCCCTCCTTGCTCCAGGGGAGTCATACTGACTAACCCGGCCCTGTGCTCGCCCCCCGGTTAGCAGCGGACTGCGAGCCTCCATCACTCACTTGGAGGTAATCATGCAAAGCAACACCCCGGCTCCCCAAGAGCCCACCCTCGCCCAAAAGCAAGCCCAACTAGCCGAGAACCTGGCCAAAATCGACCGCGCCCAGGCTCGTCACCACGCAAAGCCGCCCCCCCGCCCAGCAAGGCCGTCCCCCTGGAGGACCACATCCTTGAAGTCACCGACGACATCCTGCGTGTCAGCGTCGGTCTTCAGTCCTTCCTGACCTTGCTGGACCTGCAGAGCGACACCATCCCCCAGGGCATCGGCCTCCACGCCCTGCTCTTGCCGCTCAAGCAGCAACTGGACGAGAGCGCCAACCGCCTGCAGGCGCTGGTCTGACGAGGGAGCGCTGCTGTCCCGCGCACGGATGAGCAGCGCTGAAAAGCAAACGGCGCGAGCCAGTTGGTCTCGCGCTGTTTGCATCTTCCCGATGGTCGAGCGGTGCAAGCCGCAGATCCGCATCGAGATCGGGAGCTTCGAGGCTTTGTGCCATCACCGCACAAAGCTGCGGTCCGGCACGCATTCCGGCCGGACCGCGGCGACCAGACGCTCAGCCCAGCCCGGTTGCCATCGCCGGGTCCGTCACGCCATGCTGGCCGGTCTCCAGGCGACCGGCGAAGCGGCGTTCGAGTCCGCTTTCGGCTTCCGTGACCGTGAAGTCGTACCAGTTGCCGCTCTCCTGCAGCGGCCAGTGGTGCTCCACCTCGGCGCCGGCCGTGATATGGAGTTGCCACGGACCGTCGTTACGATAAGCATTGGGCGTCACCACCAGCGTCAGCGGCTTGCCGCCACCGTTGACTGCGCCCTTGCCGTCGTTGCGCGCCGACAGGTAGACGCTGCCCTTGCCCAGGTCGTAGCAGACGCGGACCTCAGGGGCATCGGCCATGGCGTCCGCGGGCAACTGGCCCTTGAACATGCGCACGAAGCCGTTAGGCCCGTAGACCGCCAGGTCATAGCGTCCGTTGTCCGTGGCGCGCGCATCCCATTCATCGTCCAGCATCTTGCCGGGCTCGACCGTGTAGCGGCGCGGAATCTGGTCCAGATGGAGCCGGTCGTAGACATGGAAGACCGCGCCCTGCTCCCCCGTATTGCTGAAGATCAGCTTCAGCTTGCCGATGGTGGGCTCGGCCAGCGCACTCGCATGGAGGACATAGGGCAGCGCGCGCGAATACTTGGTGCCAGTCTCCTGGAACAGCGACGCCGGCACGGCCGGTGCCGCCGCCTTGGGTTTCGCCAGCTGTTCCGCGATCACCTGCTTGTAGTTGCTGGTATCCGGCAGCGTCGGAAACACCTGGTCATTCGGCGTCCTGAAATCGAAGACGGAGGTCAGGTCGCCGGCCACCGCGCGGTGCCACGGGCTGATGGCGGGCACCGTGATGCCGAAGCGCTGTTCCAGGAAGCGCCCCATCGAGGTGTGGTCGAACACCTGCGAGTTGATCCAGCCGCCGCGCGTCCACGGCGAGATCACATACATCGGCACGCGCGGGCCGAACCCGTACGGGCGCAGGCGGATGGTCTCGCCGCTGGTGGTGGTGCCGTCGAGCGCCGTATTGCCGGCGGTGTCGAAGTATTCGCCGATGACGTCGACGGTCGACTTGCCGTGCAGGACGCAATTGGCGTCGTAGGACGGCACCGCGGCCGGCGGCATATGGTCGAAGAAGCCGTCATTCTCATCGAAGGTGATGAAGAACACGGTCTTGCTCCAGACCTCCGGGTTGGCGGTCAGCGCCGTCAGCACCGTGTTGATGAAGTCCGCGCCTTCGGTTGCGCTCGACGGGCCGCCCGGATGTTCGGACTGCGCCGGCGTCGGCAGGATCCAGCTCACGGCCGGCAGCGTGTCGTCCCGCACATGCGCGGCCAGCTGCTCGATGGTCCAGCTGCTCATGCCGTTGTCATAGAGCGGATTGCCCGGCTGCGCTTCACGGAAGCTCTTGAAGGCGAGCCCGCCATGCAGCAGGCCGCCCCAGTTGGCGTTGGGGTTCTGGTAGATGCGCCAGCTCACGCCCTTTGCCTGCAGCAGTTCCGGCAGCGTGGCCCAATGGAAGGCGGAACCCTTGTAGGTGTAGCCCGGCGTGGGCAGCTTGCCGCTCACGCTGCAGCGCAGGTTATTGACCTCCGCATCGTCAAGCGTGCAGTTGCGCCCCGCCTCGCGCAGCGCGGGGTTGTAGTTGGAGCCCGACATGAAGGTGATGCGGTTCGGGTCGGTGCCGCCGGCGTGGCTGCAGTGGTAGGCGTCGCAAAGCGTGAAGGCCTCGGCCAGCGCGTACTGGAACGGAATGTCTTCACGACGGTAGTAGCCCATCGAATGGTCGTTCTTGTACTTGGCCCAGAAGCCGAAACGGCCCTGGTTCCACGCATTCTGCGCATCCATGAAGCTGTGCGGCGTGCCGGAGACGCGCAGCGCGTTGACGGTCGCGCTGTCGAGGTGGAACGGCGTGATCTCGCGCGCGCCGTTCGATTGGAACCACACCGGCTTGCCTGACGGCACCGGCACCGGGAAGCGGTCGCCGAAGCCGCGCACGCCGCGCATGGCGCCGAAGTAATGGTCCAGGGCGCGGTTTTCCTGCATCAGGATCACCACGTGCTGCACGTCCTGGATCGTGCCGGTATTGACCGCAGCGGGAACGGCGAGTGCGCGCGCGATGCTGGGCGGCAGCATCGACAGAACCGAAGCAGCGGCAGCGCTTTTGACGGCGCCGGAGAGGAAGGTGCGTCGATCGATTTTGGTCATGATCGGGGGAATGGTAGGAGCGGACGATAGAGGAAGGGTCGCGGGTGTGTCAGGGTGCGCAGTGCATGCCCTGCTTCGACGCTGCCGCGTCGCCGGCTGGTGCCGCCTGCATGGTTGCCTTGACGGCCTGGGGAGCGAGGGTGCTGCCATCTTCGCCACCACCGCATGCGGTGAGAGCCAGGGACAAAAGCGCCGCGAGCAGCGCGGCGCG
>NZ_JBYTAH010000109.1:0-17107 GCF_058787975.1 Cupriavidus sp. FW305-26 | reverse complement strand
CGGCTGACCGCCGGCGTGCTGGTGCTGCTGCTCGCGGGGGGCGCCTGGTACTGGTACGCCCATCGCGGCCAGGCGCCGCAGGAGACGGCCGGGGCTGCAGGCGCGCAGCGGGGCGCCAGCGGCCCGGGCGCGCGGGGTGGCGCCGGCGGCCCCGGCATGCCGCGCTCGCCCGTGGTGGTCGCCACCGTGGCCAAGCGCGATATGGATGTGGTGCTCAACGGCCTGGGCAACGTGACCCCGGTGTCCAACGTCACCGTGCGCGCGCAGGTGTCCGGCCCGCTGCTCAAGGTGCTGTTCAAGGAAGGCCAGATGGTCAAGGCCGGCGACGTGCTGGCCGAGATCGACCCGCGCCCGTTCCAGGCGGCGCTGGACCAGGCCGTGGGCCAGCTCGCGCGCGACCAGGCACTGCTGCAGAACGCCAGGCTCGACCAGCAGCGCTACCGCACCCTGCTGGGCCAGGACTCGATCTCCAAGCAGCAGGTCGATACCCAGGACGCGCTGGTGCGCCAGTACGAGGGCGTGGTCAAGACCGACCAGGGCAATGTCGCCAACGCGCGCCTGCAGCTGGGCTATACCAGGATCGTCGCGCCGGTGTCGGGCCGCATCGGCCTGCGCCAGGTCGACCCCGGCAATATCGTCAATACCAGCGACACCAACGGCATCGCGCTGATCACGCAGATCCAGCCCATCGCCGTGATGTACACCATCCCCGAGGACAACCTGCCCTCGGTGCTGAAGAAGCTCAACGCCGGCGAAGAACTTCCGGTGCAGGCGTGGGACCGCCAGGTGCGCAACCAGCTCGGCGAAGGTACGCTGCTGACCACCGACAACCAGATCGACACCACCACCGGCACGGTCAAGCTCAAGGCGGTCTTCCCCAACGCCGACGGCATGCTATTCCCCAACCAGTTCGTCAACGTGCGCACGCGCGTCGATACGCTCAGGGACGCCACCGTGATCCCCGTGGCGGCGATCCAGCGCGGCCAGCAGGGTACCTTCGTCTACACCGTGGATGACAGCAGCAAGGTCAAGGTGCAGGTGGTCACGCTGGGCCCGGGCGACGGCAGCCGCAATGCCGTGCTCAAGGGCCTGGAGCCCGGCCAGCGCGTGGTGGTGGACGGCGCCGACCGCCTCAAGGAAGGCATGACGGTGGAGGCCGTCGACCCGGCCGCGCGCGCCGCCGCGGTGGTGCCGGCCAGCCAGCCGCGCGGGCGCGGCCGCCGCAACCGGGACGGCGGCGGTGCCAGCGGCGCGCACGCCGACGCCAGCGGGGCCGCGGCCCCCGGCGCGGCCGGCGAACATCGCCGCCACCGCCAGGCCGGCGCCAGCGCCCCGCCCGCCGGCGGCGCGCAGCAGTAAGGACAGCGCATGAACCCCTCACGCCTCTTCATCGAGCGCCCGGTCGCCACGGCGCTGCTGATGCTGGCCATCTTGCTGTCCGGGCTGGTGGCGTACCGGCTGCTGCCGCTGTCGGCGCTGCCCGAGGTCGACTACCCGACCATCCAGGTCACTACGCTCTATCCTGGCGCCAGCCCGGACGTGATGACCTCGTCGGTGACCGCGCCGCTGGAGCGGCAGTTCGGCCAGATGCCGGGCCTGAAGCAGATGTCGTCGTCCTCGTCGGGCGGCGCTTCGGTGATCACGCTGCAGTTCGAGCTGACGCTGCCGCTGGACGTGGCCGAGCAGGAGGTGCAGGCCGCCATCAACGCCGGCAGCAACCTGCTGCCATCCGACCTGCCGATGCCGCCGGTCTACAGCAAGGTCAACCCGGCCGACGCGCCGATCATGACCATCGCCATGACCTCGGACACCATGCCGCTGCCCAGGCTGCAGGACATGGTCGACACGCGCGTGGCACAGAAGATCTCGCAGATCCAGGGCGTGGGCCTGGTCACCATCAGCGGCGGCCAGCGCCCCGCGGTGCGCATCCAGGCCAACCCGGCCGCGCTGGCTTCGCTGGGCATGTCGATCGACGACCTGCGCACCGCCATTGGCGCATCCAACGTCAACGGCGCCAAGGGCAGCTTCGACGGCCCCGCGCGCGCCTCCACCATCGACGCCAACGACCAGCTGCGCTCGGCCGACGAATACCGCCAGATCATCCTGGGCTACAGGAACGGCGCGCCGATCCGCATCACCGACGTGGCCGAGATCGTCGACGGCCCCGAGAACAGCCGCCTGGCCGCCTGGGCCAACGACAAGCCCGCGATCGTGCTGAATATCCAGCGCCAGCCCGGTGCCAACGTGATCGAAGTGGTGGACCGCATCAAGGCGCTGCTGCCGCAACTGCAGAATGCGCTGCCGGCCTCGGTCCACGTGCAGCTGCTGACCGACCGCACCACCACCATCCGCGCCTCGGTCGAGGACGTGCAGTTCGAGCTGCTGCTGGCGATCGCGCTGGTGGTGCTGGTGATCTTCCTGTTCCTGCGCAATATACCGGCCACCATCATCCCGGGCGTGGCGGTGCCGCTGTCGCTGGTGGGCACCTTCGGCGTGATGTACCTGGCCGGCTTCTCGATCAACAACCTGACGCTGATGGCACTGACGATAGCCACCGGCTTCGTGGTCGATGATGCGATCGTGATGATCGAGAACATCATGCGCTACATCGAGAAGGGCGATTCGCCGATGGCGGCGGCGCTCAAGGGCTCGAAACAAATCGGCTTCACCATCATCTCGCTGACCTTCTCGCTGGTGGCGGTGCTGATCCCGCTGCTGTTCATGGGCGACGTGGTCGGGCGCCTGTTCCGGGAATTCGCGATCACGCTGGCGGTGTCGATCCTGATCTCGGCAGTGGTATCGCTGACGCTCACGCCGATGATGTGCGCGCGCCTGCTGCACCATGTGCCGGAAGAGAAGCTGTCGCGCTTTCACCGCGCCAGCGGCCGCTTCTTCGACAACGTGATCGAGCGCTACGGCCGTGCGCTGGAGTGGGTGCTCGATCGTCAGAAAGCGACGCTGGTCGTGGCCGTGGCCACGCTGGTGCTGACCGGACTGCTGTATCTGCTGGTGCCAAAGGGCTTCTTCCCGGTGCAGGACACCGGCGTGATCCAGGGCATCACCGAGGCCGCCCAGACCACCTCGTTCGACGCCATGGCGCGCCGGCAGCAGGCCGTGGCCAAGGTGGTGATGCAGGACCCGGCAGTGGCAAGCCTGTCGTCGTTCATCGGCGTGGATGGCACCAACACCACGCTCAACGCCGGGCGCATGCTGATCAACCTCAAGCCCAAGGGCGAGCGCGACCCCATCGACGTGGTCACGCAGCGCCTGCAGCAGGCCGTGCACGAACTGGGCAGCGTGTCGCTGTACACGCAGCCGGTGCAGGACCTGACCATCGAGGACAAGGTCTCGCGCACGCAGTACCAGTTCACCGTCGAGGACCCCGATCCCGCCACGCTGGCCGCGTGGGTGCCGAAGCTGGTGGAACGCCTGCGCCAGGAACCCGAGCTGCGCGACGTCACCAGCGACCAGCAGAACAACGGCCTGCGCGCCTATGTCGATATCGACCGCGACGCCGCCGCGCGCTTCGGCATCACCACCGCGGTGATCGACAGCGCGCTGTACAGCGCCTTCGGCCAGCGGCTGGTGTCGACCATCTTCACGCAGTCGAGCCAGTACCGCGTGGTGCTGGAGACCATGCCGGAATTCCGCAAGAATCCGCAGTCGCTGGCCGACCTGCGCCTGCCCTCCTCTTCCGGCGGCCAGGTGCCGCTGGGCGCGTTCGCGCGCATCACCGAACGCACCGGCCCGCTGGTGATCAACCACCAGGGCCAGTTCCCGGCGGCGACGATCTCGTTCAACCTGGCGCCGGGCGAATCGCTGGGCGCCGCGGTCGACAAGATCACCAGGGTCGAGCAGGAGCTGGGCCTGCCGATCTCGATGCAGACCAGCTTCCAGGGCGCCGCGCTGGCCTTCCGCGCGTCGCTGTCGAACACGCTGTGGCTCATCCTGGCCGCGGTGGTGACGATGTATATCGTGCTGGGCGTGCTGTATGAAAGCACCATCCACCCGGTCACGATCCTGTCGACGCTGCCATCGGCGGGCGTCGGCGCGCTGCTGGCGCTGCTGTTGGCGGGGCAGGACCTGGGCATCATTGCGATCATCGGCATCATCCTGCTGATCGGCATCGTCAAGAAGAACGCGATCATGATGATCGACTTCGCGCTCGAGGCAGAGCGCGAGGGCGGCATGAAACCACGCGATGCGATCTTCCAGGCCTGCCTGCTGCGTTTCCGCCCGATCCTGATGACCACCATGGCGGCCCTGCTGGCGGCGCTGCCGCTGATGCTGGGTTCCGGCATCGGCAGCGAACTGCGCCGGCCGCTGGGCGTGACCATGGTGGGCGGCCTGCTGGTCAGCCAGGTGCTGACGCTGTTCACCACGCCGGTGATCTACCTGGCGTTCGACCGCGTGGCCACGCGCGTGAAAGGCTGGCGCAAGCGGCGCTTCGGTGATCCGGAGGAAGGCGGCACGGGCGAGGAGCCGGTGTAACGATGAATCTCTCGGCTGCCTTCATCCACCGCCCCGTCGCGACCGCGCTGCTGACGCTCGGCATCCTGCTGGCGGGGCTGGCCGCGCTGCGGCTGCTGCCGGTGTCGCCGCTGCCGCAGGTGGACTTCCCGACCATCTCGGTATCGGCGTCGCTGCCAGGCGCGAGTCCTGAAACGATGGCCGCCACCGTGGCGACGCCGCTCGAGCGCGCGCTCGGCACCATTGCCGGCGTGACCGAGATCACTTCGAGCAGTTCGCTCGGCTCCACCCGCGTGACGCTGCAGTTCGACCTGTCGCGCAATATCGACGGCGCCGCGCGCGACGTGCAGGCGGCCATCAACGCCTCGCGCGCGACACTGCCGACCAGCCTGCCCAACAACCCGACCTACCGCAAGGTCAACCCGGCCGATGCGCCGATCATGATCATCGCGCTGACCTCGCCGACCATGACGCGCGGGCAGCTGTACGACGCAGCCTCGACCATCCTCGCGCAGAAGCTGTCGCAGGTCGATGGCGTGGGCCAGGTCACCATCGGCGGGGCCTCGCTGCCGGCCGTGCGGGTCGAGCTGAACCCGACCGCGCTGAACAACTACGGCATCTCGCTGGAGGATGTGCGCAACACCATCAGCGCGACCAACGCCAACCGGCCGCTGGGCACGCTGGAGAACGCCGCCAGCAACTGGCAGGTCTACGCCAACGACCAGGCGATGAAGGCGGAAGACTACATGCCGCTGATCATCCGCTTTGCCACGCCGGGAACCTTCTCGTCGACGTCGGCGGGCGCGCTGATTGCCAGCACCGCCAACGCCGCCGCCAGCGGCGGCGTCAGCACCAAGGTGGTCAACGGCGTGACCGTGACCACGCTGACCACCAGCAGCGGCACCACCACCATCACCAGCGGCGCCACCGGAGGCACCAGTGCCACCAGCGGCCCCAACTCGTTCGCGGTGCCGGTGCGGCTGCGCGACGTGGCCAATGTGGTCGACTCGGTGCAGGACATCCGCAACGCCGGCTCGGCCAACGGCAAGCCGTCGGTGCTGCTGGTGCTGAACCGCTCGCCCGGCGCCAACATCATCGAGACCGTCGACCGCGTCAACGAGATGCTGCCGCAGCTGCAAAAGATGATCCCCGCGGCAATCTCGATGGACGTGATGATGGACCGCACGCCCACCATCCGCGCCTCGCTGCGCGAGGTCGAGAACACGCTGATGATCTCGGTGGCGCTGGTGATCATGGTGGTGTTCGTGTTCCTGCGCAATGTGCGCGCCACCCTTATCCCCAGCGTGGCGGTGCCGGTGTCGCTGATCGGCACGTTCTCGGTGATGTACCTGGCCGGGTTCTCGCTGAACAACCTGTCGCTGATGGCGCTGACCATCGCCACCGGCTTTGTGGTCGACGATGCCATCGTGGTGCTGGAGAACATCTCGCGCCATATCGAGGAAGGCATGAAGCCGCTTGCCGCGGCACTGCGCGGGGCGCGCGAAGTGGGTTTCACGGTGCTGTCGATGAGCCTGTCGCTGATCGCGGTATTCATCCCGCTGCTGATGATGGGCGGCATCGTCGGCCGGCTGTTCCAGGAATTCGCGATCACGCTGTCGGTGGCGATCCTGGTGTCGCTGGTGGTGTCGCTGACCACCACGCCGATGATGTGCGCACGGATGCTGCGCCCGCCCGAGCCGGAGAAGCAGGGCCGCTTCTTCCGCGCCACCGAGCGCATGTTCCAGTGGCTGCACGACGGCTATGCGCGCTCGCTGTCCACGGCGCTGCGCCTGAGTCCGCTGGTGTGGCTGGTGCTGATCGCCACCATCGCACTCAACGTGTACCTGTACGTGATCGTTCCCAAGGGCTTCTTCCCACAGCAGGACACGGGCCGGCTGATCGGCTTTATCCGCGCCGACCAGGCCACCTCGTTCCAGGCCATGCGCGGCAAGCTCGACAATTTCATCAAGATCGTCCAGTCCGACCCCGCCGTGGTCAACGTGACCGGCTTTACCGGCGGTTCCCAGCGCAATACCGGGCAGATGTTCGTCACGCTCAAGCCGCTGTCGGAGCGCAACGAATCGGCCGACGCCATCATCGCGCGGCTGCGCGGCAAGCTGTCCAAGGAGCCGGGCGCGAGCCTGTTCCTGCAGTCGGTGCAGGATATCCGCATCGGCGGGCGGCAGAGCAGCTCGCAGTACCAGTTCACGCTGCAGTCGGACGACCTGGAAGTGCTGCGCGCGTGGGAGCCCAAGGTGCGCGCCGCGTTGTCGAACCTGAAGGGGCTGGAGGATATCGACACCGATACCAACGACAAGGGCCTGCAGACCTCGGTGATCATCGACCGCGACGCGGCCTCGCGCCTGGGCGTGACCGCGCAGCAGGTGGATGCGGTGCTCAACGATGCCTTCGGCCAGCGGCTGGTGTCCACCATCTACCATCCGCTGAACCAGTACCGCGTGGTGATGGAGCTGAGCCAGGAATACCTGCAAGGGCCCGATGCGCTCAAGGACATCTACGTGGTCACCGGCAACGGCAACCGCGTGCCGCTGGCGGCGTTCGCGCGCGTGACCCCGTCCAGCACGCCGCTGGGCGTGAACCACCAGGGCCAGTTCGCGGCCTCGACGATCTCGTTCAACCTGGCCGAGGGCACTTCGCTGTCGCAGGCGACCGACGCGATCACGCGCGAGATGGCGCGCATCGGCGTGCCGGAGACGCTGCGCGCCAACTTCCAGGGCGGCGCCAAGGCGTTCCAGGATTCGCTCAAGAGTCAGCCGATCCTGATCCTGGCGGCGCTGATCACGATCTACATCGTGCTGGGCGTGCTGTATGAAAGCTATGTGCATCCGCTGACGATCCTGTCGACGCTGCCCTCCGCCGGCGTGGGCGCGCTGCTGGCGCTGCTGGCATCGAAGACCGACTTCAGCATCATCGCGCTGATCGGCGTGATCCTGCTGATCGGCATCGTGAAAAAGAACGCGATCATGATGATCGACTTCGCCATCGATGCCGAACGGCGCGATGGCCTGTCGCCGCGCGACGCGATCTACCGCGCCTGCCTGCTGCGCTTCCGCCCGATCCTGATGACCACCATGGCCGCGCTGCTGGGCGCGGTGCCGCTGGCAATCGGCCGCGGCGACGGCGCCGAACTGCGCGCGCCGCTGGGCATCTCCATTGTCGGCGGACTGGTGGTAAGCCAGCTGCTGACGCTGTACACCACGCCGGTGGTCTACCTGACGCTGGACCGCTGGCGCCTGAAGGTCAAGGCCTGGCGCCAGCGCCGCCGTGGTGCCGGCACGCCTGACCAGCCGGCCGCCGTCTAGATTTGCGAAGACTCGACATGACAGTTCTTTCCCGCCTCCTGACCCATGCCCTGCCGGTGTCGCTGGCCTGCGCGCTGCTGCTGGCCGGCTGCGCCGTCGGCCCCGACTACCAGCGCCCCGACGCGCCGGTTTCCGCATCCTTCAAGGAAGCCGATGCCGCCACCCCCGCCTGGACCGGCGACTGGAAGCCCGCCGAGCCGCAGGATGCGCTGGCACGCGCCGACTGGTGGACCGTGTTCGGCGATGCGCAGCTCGACGCGCTGATGTCCGAGGTGCAGATCTCGAACCAGAACATCAAGGCCGCCGAGGCGCAGTACCGCCAGGCGGTGGCGTCGCTGCAGGCCGCGCGCGCCGGCTTCTTCCCGACCGTCGACGCACAGGCCGGCGCCTCGCGCGCGCGCGGCGCCAGCGGCAGCACGCTCAACGGGCAGAGCGCGACCCTGGGCGCAACCTGGGAAATCGACGTCTGGGGCCGCGTGCGGCGCCAGGTGGAAAGCAGCGAGGCCAGCGCGCAAGCCAGCCAGGCCGACCTGGCCTCGACGCTGCTGTCGACGCAGGCAACGCTGGCGCAGAGCTACTTCCTGCTGCGCGTGGCCGATGCGCAGAAGGCCCTGCTGGACCGCACCGTGGCCGACTACCAGAAGTCGCTGCAGCTGGTGCAGAACCAGTATGCGGCGGGCACCGCGCAGCGCTCGGACGTGCTGCAGTCCGAGACCCAGCTCAAGAGCGCGCAGGCGCAGCAGATCGACATCCAGATCACGCGCGCGCAGCTGGAGCACGCCATCGCGGTGCTGGTAGGCAAGCCGCCCGCGGCGCTGACGCTGGCCGCCGACGACTTCCGCACCGCGCCGCCACGCGTGCCGGCCGCGGTGCCGTCGCAACTGCTGGAACGCCGCCCAGACATCGGCGCGGCCGAGCGCCGCATGGCCTCGGCCAATGCGCAGATCGGCGTGGCGCAGGCGGCCTACTATCCGACCCTGTCGCTGTCGGCCAGCGGCGGCCTGACCGCCAGCACGCTGGCGCGCTGGATGTCGCTGCCGGACCGGATCTGGTCGATCGGCGGCGGCCTGGCCGGCACGCTGTTCGACGGCGGGCTGCGCAGCGCGGCCAAGGCGCAGGCGGTGGCGGCCTACGACCAGACCGTGGCCAACTACCGCCAGACCGTGCTGGGCGCGTTCCAGGAAGTCGAGGACAACCTCGCCGCGCAACGGCTGCTGGAACAGGAAGCGGTGGTGCAGAACGACGCGCTGCGCTCGGCGCGCGAGGCGCTGGTGCTGGTGAACAACCGCTACCGCGCCGGCACCGCTGGCCTGCTCGACGTGCTGACGGCGCAGACCAGCGCCTATACCGCCGAGCGCACCGCGCTGTCGATCGCCGGCCGCCAGTACACGGCGGCGGTGGTACTGATCAAGGCGCTGGGCGGCGGCTGGCATGCGCCCGGTGCGGAGGCTGCGCCGGCACAGGCCGGTTCGAACCAGGCCGTCAGCCAGCGCTAGCCGCAGGCGCGCGCGGCAGCGGCTGTTGGCAGATGCGCTCGCGCAGCCAGGTGGCAGCCTTGCCCAGCGGCCGCTGCTTGTGCCAGACCAGCTCCATCGCCACCGGCCAGTCCTGCTGCTGAAATGCCAGCGGCGGCGTCACCAGCCGCGCCGCGGCCGGCGAATTGGCCACCACGTGCCACGGCACGAAGGCCCAGCCCAGCCCGCGCTTGACCAGCTCCACGATCACCCACTGGCTTTCCACCCACCACACGTCCGCGGCCACGCGCAGGCGCATCTTCTCTTCGCTGTCTGAGCGGGTGGCGACCATCAGCTGGCGATAGCGCTTCAGTTCCTCCCAGTCCACACGCTGGCCGGCCAGCGGATGCTCGGGCGCGCACAGGATCTGCATCGGCACCCAGCCCAGCGCATGGAAGCCCAGCGCCGGTGGCAGCACCTCCTGCCGCCACATGATGCCGAGGTCGGCGCCGCCCTCCAGGACCAGCCGGCTGACGTCCTCCATCAGCGGAAACAGCAACTCAAGCTCCACCGCCGGGAAGCGGCTGGAGAACTCTTCCAGCAGCATGCCCAGCGTCTCTTCCGGATAGAGCTCGTCCACCGCCAGCACCAGCCGCGTCTCCACGCCCTCGCCCAGGCTCTTGGCCACGCCGCGGAAGTGCTCGCAGCGCTCCAGGATCACGCGCGCCTCGGCCAGCAGCCGCTCGCCCGCGGGGGTCAGTACCGGGTAACGGGCGGAGCGGTCGAACAGCGCGTTGCCGGCGTCGATTTCCAGGTTGGACACCGCCGCGCTGACCACCGACTGCGCCTTGCCCAGCCGGCGCGCGGCGGCCGAGAACGAACCGGTGTCAGCCGCCGCGACGAATGCCTGCAATTGCTCGATGGAGAGGCTCATAAATAACTTTCCATGCTTATCTATCTGTTTTACAGATAGTATCCAACTTGGCAATCCCTACCCAGCAGATAGACTAGCTCCCATCGCGTTTGACACGCAAGGAGAACAACGATGCGCAAGACCTGGGACCGGATTCGCCACGCCGTCGGCTTCGAGGTGGTCGGCCTGCTGATTTTCGCGCCGCTGGCCAGCTGGGCCTTCGGCTATGAACTGCACGAGATGGGCGTGATCGGAGCGGTCGCCTCGCTGATCGCCACCGGCTGGAACTACCTGTACAACGTGCTGTTCGACAAGGGCATGCTGCGTTTCACCGGCCAGCTGCGCAAGTCGGTGCCGGTGCGCGTGCTGCACGCCGTGCTGTTCGAGCTGGGCCTGCTGGTGGTGTTCCTGCCGTCGGTGGCCTGGTACCTGGACATCAGCCTGGTCGATGCGCTCATCATGGACCTCGCCGTGGCCGGCTTCTACATGGTCTACGCGCTGGTGTACAACTGGCTGTACGACATCGTCTTCCCGGTGCCTTCACTGCAGGCACAAGCCAAGCCGGAAGGCGCCGCGCTCGGCTGAGCGCGGGTTTTTCCCGACCCCGGAGGCGTCACTCCGGGGTCTTCCCCATCTTGTCGCATCCGGTCGAATTGTTATACTCCATAACAAATCCAATTCGACCGGAGGCAGCGCGCCCGCGCTTGCGTACCGGCGCATCCTGCACGCGGGGGAGACACCATGAAAGTCGCAATCGCCGGTGGCGGCATCGGCGGACTGACGCTGGCGCTGCTATGCCACCGCCACGGCATCGAGGCCGAGGTCTGGGAGGCCAGCGAAACGCTGCGCCCGCTGGGCGTGGGCATCAACCTGCTGCCGCACGCCGTGCGTATCCTGTCCGAGCTGGGACTGCGCGACGCGCTGGCGGATATCGCCATCGAGACCTCGTCGCTCTCGTACTACAACAAGCGCGGCCAGCGCATCTGGCATGAGCCGCGCGGGCTGGCGGCCGGCTACGACTGGCCGCAATTCTCGATCCATCGCGGCGAATTCCAGATGCTGTTGCACCGTACCGTGGTGGAGCGCCTGGGCGCCGGCGCCGTGCATACCGGCCATAGCTTCGAGACCGTGCTGGACACCGGCGCGGGCGGACAGGCGCGCTTTGGCCTGCGCCGCCGCAGCGACAATGCCGAGGTCGAGGCCAGCGCCGATGTGCTGGTCGGCGCCGACGGCATCCACTCGGCGGTGCGCCGCCATTTCTACCCCACCGGCGACCTGCCGCGCTTTTCGCGCCGCCTGCTGTGGCGTGCGGTCACCGAGGCGTCGCCCTACCTGGACGGCTGCTCGATGTTCATGGCCGGGCACCAGGACCAGAAGTTCGTGGCCTATCCGATCTCGGAACCGCTGCGCCGCCAGGGCCGCTCGCTGGTCAACTGGATCGCCGAGCTGCGCGTGCCCGACAGCGTGCCCGACACCCCACCGCGCAGCGACTGGAACAAGCAGGTCGACAAATCCGTGTTCTGCGCCGCGTTTGCCGACTGGCGGTGGGACTGGATCGACATCCCCGCGCTGATCGACGGTGCCGAGGCGATCTACGAATTCCCGATGGTCGACAAGGACCCGCTGCCGCGCTGGACCTTCGACCGCGTCACGCTGCTGGGCGACGCCGCGCACCCGATGTACCCGATCGGCTCGAACGGCAGCGCCCAGGCGATCCTGGACGCGCGCTACCTGCTCGACAGCCTGCTCGGCACGCCCGACACCGGCTACGGGCTGCGCGAATACGAGGCCGAGCGCCTGCCGCGCACCGCCGGAATCGTGCTGCGCAACCGCATGAACGGGCCCGAGCAGGTGATGCAGCTGGCCGAGGAACGCGCGCCGCAGGGCTTTGCCGACATCGACCAGGTGATCCCGCGCGCGGAACTGGAGGCGATCTCGCTGCGGTACAAGCAGCTGGCGGGATTCGACCGGCAGTCGATGCAGGGCAAGCGGTAGGATCCGGCAGGTTTGACAATGCAGAACAAGACCATCGAGAGAGGAGACACCATGGCGCCCCTGACCACCACCAAGCTGGCCCGCCTCGCACTGGCCGCGGCCCTCGCCTTCAGCGCCGGCAGTGCGCTGGCCGACATCACCGTCGGCGTCAGCCTGTCCACCACCGGCCCGTCGGCGTCGCTGGGTATCCCGCAGAAGAACTCGCTGGCCTACCTGCCGCAGAAGGTCGGCGGCGAGGCGGTACGCTACATCGTGCTGGACGATGCCTCGGACCCCACCCAGGGCGCCAAGGTGGCGCGCCGCTTTGTCTCCGAGGACAAGGTCGACATCATCCTGGGCTCGTCCGCGGTGGCGCCGTCGATCGCCATTGCCGAGGTGGCCGATGAGGCCCAGACCGTGCAGCTGGCGTTCTCGCCGATCGAACTCAAGCCCGGGCGCGGTGGCTGGACCTTCCGGCTGGCTCAGCCGGTGCGGCTGATGGCCAATGCCGTGGCCGCCACCGCCAAGACCAACGGCGTCAAGACCATCGGCTTTATCGGCTTTGCCGATGCCTACGGCGAGACCTGGCTGAAGGACTTCACCGCCGCCGCCAGCGCCAACGGCATCCGCCTGATCGCCACCGAGCGCTACGGCCGCGCCGATACCAGCGTGACCGCGCAGGCCATCAAGCTGATTGCCGCCAAACCCGACGCCATTTTGATCGCCGGCGCCGGCACCGGCGCCGCGCTGCCGCACACCACGCTGCGCGAGCGCGGCTACGGCGGCACCATCTACCACACCCATGGCGCGGCCACCAAGGACCTGATCCGCATCGGCGGGCGCATGGTCAATGGCGCGATCCTGCCGGCCGGGCCGGTGATCGTGCCGGAGCAGTTGCCCGCGGGCGACCCGGTGCGCAAGCCGGGGCTGGACTACGTCACCCGCTATGAGAAGCAATACGGGGCCGACAGCCGCACGCAGTTCGGCGCCCATGCCTACGACGCCGGGCTGGTGCTGGAGCGCATCGTGCCGGTGGCGCTCAGGCACGCCAGGCCGGGAACGCCGGCATTCCGCCAGGCGCTGCGGCAGGCACTGGAGACCGAGCGCGACATCGTGGTCTCGCACGGCGTGCTGAATTACAGTGGGCAAGACCACTATGGCTTCGACCAGCGCGGGCGGGTTATGCTGACCATCGACAACGGCAACTGGAAACTGCTGAAATGAATCCCGACGCATCCGGCACACCGCCCGCCGCACCCCCGCGCCCGCGCAGCACCACCGCCGCGTCCGCGCGGCGCAAGGCGCGAGACCCGCTTGCGCCGGATCCGGCCGCAAGCGGCGGTGCCGATGCCGGTTTCGACCCGCATGTGCCGAACATCGACTATGGCGTGCTCGACAATCTGATCGGCTACGCCATCCGCCGCGCGCAGATCCGCATCTATGAAGATTTCGTGCTGTCGCTGGCGCAATGGCAGATCACGCCGCCGCGCTTTTCGGCGCTGATCATCATCTCGCGCAACCCGCACCTGAAGCTGACCGAACTGGCGCAGATCCTCGGCATCGCGCGCTCGGGGGCGGTGCTGCTGGTCGACGCGCTGGAAGAGATGAACCTGGTGGCACGCCGCCCGGCAGCCGGCGATCGCCGCGCCTACAGCCTGGTGCTGACGGCAGCCGGCCGCCGCACGCTGGAAGCCGCCACGCAGGCGGTGGTGGCGCACGACGCGCACGTCGGCTCGGCGCTGAGCGAGGCCGAGCAGGCCACGCTGAAGTCGCTGCTGGCTCGGCTGGCGCCGCCGCGCGCCGGCTGAGGGCAGTCGGCAAGACTGTCATCCGCCGGCCCGCGGCCATGCGTTAACATGGCCGCCATGCCAAGAACAATCGCCGCGCCTACTGCATCGCGACCCGGCACCCTGCTGCGCCGCCTGTCGCCACTGCTCTCGCCCATCCTTGCCGCCGTGCTGCTGGCCGGCGGTCCCGCGCCCACCCCGGCGCAAGCCAAGGCGCCCGCCAAGACGGTCAAGGCGGCAAAAGCGGCGAAGGCCGCCACCGCCGCAAAAACCGCTGCCGATCCCGCACTGGTGAGCGCCGGCGTGCCGGCCCCGGTGGCCGCGGCACTGCGCCGAGCCGGCGTGCCGGCGTCGGCCGCCAGCTTCTACGTGGTCAGGCTGGGCGCGGGCACCGCCCGCGCCAGCTGGAATGCGCAGCAGCCGATGAACCCGGCCTCGACCATGAAACTGGTCACCACCTTTGCCGGGCTGCAGCTGCTGGGGCCCGACTACCGCTGGCAGACCTCGCTCTATGCCGACGCCCAGCCCGGCTTCGACGGCACCGTCAACGGCAACGTCTACCTGCGCGGCCACGGCGATCCCAAGCTGGTGCCCGAGGAAATGGCCAAGCTGGTGGCGAAGGCGCGCGCCGGGGGCGCTACCGGCATCAACGGCGACCTGGTGCTGGACCGCAGCTACTTTGCCGATGGCCTGGACGGCAACGGTACCATCGACGGCGAAGTGCAGCGCGCCTACAACGTCGGCCCCGATGCACTGCTGTATGCGTTCAAGACGCTGTCATTCACGCTGACGCCGGACCCGGCCAGCCAGACCGTGGCAGTCAGCGTCACGCCCGAGCTGGCGCAGCTCAAGCTGGACAACCGGCTCACGCTGACCAACGGCCGCTGCGGCGACTGGCAGTCCAGCGCCAGCCCGAGCGTGCTGCCGCAGGCGGACGGCACCGTGCTGGCGTCGTTCTCGGGCGACTATGCCAGCGACTGCGGCGAGCACGTGCTCAATATCGCCACGCTGTCGCATGCGGAGTTCACATGGGGCGGCTTCGTCGCCGAATGGCAGCGCGCCGGCGGGCGCTTTGCCCATATGCCCGCGCTGCGCAGCGGCAAGGTGCCGCGCGGCGCGGTGCTGCTGGCGCGCCACTACGGCCTGCCGCTGGCAGACATCGTGCGCGACATCAACAAGTTCTCGAACAACGTGATGGCACGCCAGCTGTTCCTGACCATCGGCGCAGAAATGGACCGCGGCGGCCCGGCCAGCACCGGGCGCTCGATCCGCGTGGTGCAGCGCTGGCTGGCGCGCCAGGGGCTGGACATGCCCGGCCTGGTGCTGGACAACGGCTCGGGCCTGTCGCGCGAGGAACGCATCAGCGCCTATGACATGGCGCGCCTGCTGCAGCAGGCCGCGGCCAGCAACGTGGGGCCGGTGCTGATCGATTCGCTGCCGGTGCTGGGCGTCGACGGCACGCTGCGCAACCGCCTGACGCGCGCCAACGCGGCCGGCAACGGCTACCTGAAGACCGGCACGCTGGCCGACGTGCGCGCGCTGGCCGGCTATGTGGATGCTGCCGACGGCGGCCGCTACGTGGTGGTCAGCATGATCAACCATCCCAATGCCGCGCAGGCGCTGGAAGCACACGACGCCTTGCTGCAATGGGTGTACCGCGGCGCACCCTGAGTCCGCGGCGCGGCGCCGTGGCCTGGCGCCAACGCCGCGGCCGCATTTTGTTAAGCGGACGCTTACCAGCGTCCGATCCGCCCCTATAATGCCAGGGTGCCGGCCGCGTCCTGCGGCGGCAGCCTTCCGGGCCGGCCCTCGGCCCCGGGCCTGCATTGCCCCCTCGCCCTCTGACATGACTTCCCGACAACCCCCGGTGTGGTTGCGCCTCTGGCATCGCTTCGCACCCGCCGAACGCGCCGGCTTTATCGACGGCGCGCGCTACTTTGCCCCGTCCCTGCCCGCGGTCTTCTCCTGGGGCCTGGTGACCGGCGTGGCGATGAGCAAATCCGTAATGACCGTGCCCGAAGCCATCGGCATGTCGCTGCTGGTCTATGCCGGCTCGGCGCAGCTGGCCGTGCTGCCGCTGTTCGCCGCGGGCCTGCCGCTGTGGACCATCTGGCTGACCGCGGCCGTGGTCAACCTGCGCTTTGTGATCTTCAGCGCCGGCATGCAGCCGCACTTCAGCTACATGCCGCTATGGCGGCGCACCATCCTGGGCTCGTTCAACGGCGACCTGCACTTCGTCTACTTCCTGCAGAAGTACAGCACGCCCGGCTACGAGCCCGGCAAGGAAGGCTACTTCTGGGGCATGGCGCTGACCAACTTCTGCATGTGGCAGCTGTCGTCGATCATCGGCATCGTGCTGGCCAGTCTGTTCCCCGACAGCTGGGGCCTGGGGCTGGCCGGCACCATGGCGCTGATCCCGGTGATGATCGCCACCATCAACTCGCGCTCGACGCTGCTGGCAGTGGTGGTGTCGGCGGTGCTGGCGCTGCTTTGCTTCGATTTGCCGTACCGTCTCAGCCTGGTGGTGGCAGTGGTGGGCGCGATTGCCGCCGGCATGGCCAGCGACGACCTGGCCGCGCGCGCGGCACTGCGCGGCATCCGTCGGCGCAAGCCCAAGGCCCCCGAGGTCACCAACGCCGCCGCGCCGGAAACGCCGCCGGGAGACCGCGCATGAGCCATCTTGAAATCTGGATTGCCATCCTTGGCATGGCGGTCGTCACCATCGTCACGCGCGCGCTGTTCCTGATGGCCGGCGAGCATGTCACCGTGCCCGACCGCATCGCGCGGGCGCTGCGCTATGCACCGGCCGCGGCGCTGGCGGCGATCATCCTGCCGGACCTGATGACCTGGCAGGGGCATTTCACGGTGGCGTTCTCCAACGACAAGCTGATGGCGGGGATTGCGGCCACGCTGTTCTACCTGCTGACGCGGAAGATGGTGGGGATGATCGTGGTGGGGATGGCGGTGTATACGGCGCTGAGGCTGCTGGGCGGCTGAATTGGCGGCATCGTGCTTGGCACACGCCGGCCCTCTCCCTGGCTCCTCTCCCGCTTGCGGGAGAGGGGAGCAAACCGGCAGGTTATTTGCACCGCATGAGTCAGGAACCACCGCCTGTGTGCTCCCTCTCCCGCTTGCGGGAGAGGGTTGGGGAGAGGGCCGGAGCTTCAACGAAGTAAAGCCCCCAGG
>NZ_JBYTAH010000108.1:0-17222 GCF_058787975.1 Cupriavidus sp. FW305-26 | reverse complement strand
ATGAGCGGGCTGGACTACGAGCGCGCGGTGCTGTCCGGCGGCCCGGTCGGGATCATGCAGGCGTGCATGGACGTGGTCACGCCGTATATCCACGACCGCAAGCAGTTCGGCCAGAGCATCGGCGAATTCCAGCTGATCCAGGGCAAGGTGGCCGATATGTACACCACGCTGCAGGCCGCGCGCAGCTACCTGTACACGGTCGGCAAGAACCTGGACGCGCTGGGCAGCGGGCACGTGCGCCAGGTGCGCAAGGACTGCGCCGCGGTGATCCTGTACACCGCCGAGAAGGCCACCTGGATGGCGGGCGAGACCGTGCAGATCCTGGGCGGCAACGGCTATATCAATGAATACCCGGCCGGCCGCCTGTGGCGCGACGCCAAGCTGTACGAGATCGGCGCCGGCACCTCGGAAATCCGCCGCATGCTGATCGGCCGCGAGCTGTTCGCCGAAACCATGTAAAGCGCAAGGGGGGCGCCGAAATCACCCGGAGCCCCCGCCCGAACCCCATTACAATCTCAGTACCCGTCGCAAGACCGCTCGCCGCACATTTCTCCCGGCCCCCGTCGACCCATGTCCCACTTCCCCAAACTGCTCTCCTCGCAGATTGCCTTCGATGTGGCGAGAACGATGCTCGACGGGTTCGACAAGCATTACCGTCTGTTCCGCGAGGTCAGCCACCAGGCCAAGCTCAAGTTCGAGGCCGGCGACTGGCACGGGCTGCAGCAGATCCAGCGCGACCGCATTGCGTTCTACAACGAGCGCGTGCGCGAATCGAGCGTGATCCTGGAAGACGAGTACGACGCCGAGAACATCGAGGACGAGATCTGGCAGCAGATCAAGCTGCACTACATCGGCCTGCTGACCAACCACCACCAGCCCGAGCTGGCCGAGACCTTCTTCAACTCGGTCTGCACGCGCATCCTGCACCGCTCGTACTTCAACAACGATTTCATCTTCGTGCGCCCGGCGATCTCGACCGAGTACATCGAGAACGAGGAATCGCCCACGCGCCCCACCTTCCGCGCCTACTACCCGGGCAGCCGCGAGGGCATGGCCGCGTGCTTCGAGCGCATCGTGCACAACTTCCAGCTGGAGAGCCCGTTCGAGGACCTGCAGCGCGACATCGGCTACGTGGTGCGCGCGGTCAGCGAGCATTTCGGCGACCTGCGCATCGCGCCGAATTTCCAGGTCCATACGCTGTCGTCGCTGTTCTTCCGCAACAAGTCGGCCTTTATCATCGGCCGCATCCTGAACGGCGACCGCACTTTCCCGCTGGCGATCCCGATCGTGCACGGCCCCTCGGGCAAGCTGACGCTGGACACCGTGCTGCTGAAGAAGGAACAGTTGCTGATCCTGTTCTCGTTCACGCACTCCTACTTCATGGTCGACATGGAGATCCCGTCGGCCTACGTGACCTTCCTGCGCGACATCATGCCGCGCAAGCCGCGCGCCGAGATCTATACCTCGCTGGGCCTGCAGAAGCAGGGCAAGAACCTGTTCTACCGCGACTTCCTGCACCACCTGCAGCATTCGTCGGACAAGTTCATCGTCGCGCCCGGCATCCGCGGGCTGGTGATGCTGGTGTTCACGCTGCCGTCGTACCCGTACGTGTTCAAGGTCATCAAGGACTTTTTCCCGGCGCCCAAGGAAACCACGCGCGAGCTGGTCAAGTCCAAGTACCAGCTGGTCAAGCAGCACGACCGCGTCGGCCGCATGGCCGATACGCTGGAGTACTCCGACGTGGCCTTCCCGCTCTCGCGCTTCGACGAGGCGCTGGTGCGCGAGTTCGAGCAGCACGCGCCGTCGATGATCGAGTACCAGCGCGGCAAGGATGGCGGCGAAGAGATCGTGGTGCGCCACGTCTATATCGAGCGCCGCATGACGCCGCTGAACATCTACCTGACGGAGGGCACTGACGAGCAGGTCGAGCACGGCGTGATTGAATACGGCAACGCCGTCAAGGAGCTGATCGCTGCGAACATCTTCCCGGGAGACATGCTGTACAAGAACTTCGGCGTCACGCGCCACGGGCGCGTGGTGTTCTACGACTACGACGAGATCGAGTACCTGACCGACTGCAACATCCGCGACGTGCCGCAGCCGCGCAACGAGGAAGAGGAGATGTCGGGCGAGGTCTGGTACACGGTGCGTCCGCACGACATCTTTCCCGAGACCTTCCGCACCTTCCTGCTGGGCGACACGCGCGTGCGCGCGGCGTTCCTGCGCCACCATGCGGACTTTTTCGACCCTGCCATGTGGCAGAGCCACAAGGACCGGCTGCTGGCCGGACATGTTCATGACTTCTTTGCCTATCACCGTTCAGAGCGATTTATTCACCGCTACAGCGAAGCTGGCAGCGCGCAGGGTACCGCTGCCGTTCCCGATCCTGGTCCTGCAAGGAGGGTCGCATGACTGACGCCATCGCCCAGCTGTTCCGCAACAACCGCGAGTGGGTCGACCGCGTCAACGCCGAAGACCCCACCTTCTTCATGCGCCTGGCCAACCAGCAGGCGCCCGAGTACCTGTGGATCGGCTGCTCCGATTCGCGCGTGCCGGCCAACCAGATTCTGGGCCTCGCCCCGGGCGAGGTGTTCGTCCACCGCAATATCGCCAACGTGATCGCGCACAGCGACCTGAACGCGCTGGCGGTGATCCAGTTCGCGGTAGAGGTGCTCAAGGTGCGCCATATCACCGTGGTGGGCCACTACGGCTGCGGCGGTGTCAAGGTCGCGCTCAAGCGCGAGCGCATCGGCCTGGCCGACAACTGGCTGCGCCATGTGCGCGACGTGGCCGACAAGCACGAGGCCTATCTCGGCACGCTGCTGCGCGAAGACGACGCCCATACCCGGCTGTGCGAGCTCAATGTGATCGAGCAGGTCAACAACGTCTGCCAGACCACCGTGCTCCAGGACGCCTGGAGCCGCGGCCAGGCGGTGACCGTGCATGGCTGGGTCTACGGCGTGTCCGACGGCCTGCTGCGCGACCTGGGCATGGCCGCCAGCAGCAACGACGAACTGCGCGAGCAACTGGCCGCGGCCTACCGCCAGTACGGCGATCCGCCGCAGGCGTCGATCCGCTGACCGGACGCACACACCGCTTCTTCATCCACCGATCCAGGAGACCCGACATGGAAGAGATCGTCATCGTTTCAGCCGCCCGCACGCCGATGGCTGCGTTCCAGGGCGAATTCGCCAGCGTCACCGCGCCGCAGCTGGGCGCCGTGGCCATCCGCGCCGCCGTAGAGCGCGCCGGCCTGAAGCCCGAGCAGGTGGAAGAGGTGGTGTTCGGCTGCGTGCTGCCGGCCGGCCAGGGCCAGGCCCCGGCGCGCCAGGCCGCGCTGGGCGCGGGCCTGCCGCTGGGCGTGGGCTGCACCACCGTCAACAAGATGTGCGGCTCGGGCATGCGCGCGGCCATGACCGTCTACGACGGGCTGATCGCGGGCTCGTTCGATATCGCCATTGCCGGCGGCATGGAGAGCATGACCAATGCGCCGTACCTGGTGCCGAAGGGCCGCGGCGGCTACCGCATCGGCCACGGCATGATCTACGACCACATGATGCTGGACGGCCTGGAAGACGCGTATGACAAGGGCCGCGCCATGGGCACCTTCGGTGAGGACTGCGCCGCCAAGTACGGCTTTACGCGCGAGCAGCAGGACGAATTCGCGATGGAAAGCGTGCGCCGCGCCCAGCAGGCCACCGAGAACGGCGACTTCCGCTGGGAGATCGCGCCGGTGACGGTGTCCGGCAGGGGCGGCGACACCGTGATCGACACCGACGAAGGCCCGCGCCGCATCAAGCTGGACAAGATCCCCTCGCTCAAGCCCGCGTTTGCCAAGGACGGCACCATCACGGCGGCCTCGTCGTCGTCCATCAACGACGGCGCCTCGGCGCTGGTGATGATGCGCGCCTCCACCGCGAAGAAGCTGGGCCTGCAGCCGATCGCGCGCATGCTCGGCCACACCACCCACGCGCAGGCGCCGGGCTGGTTCACCACCGCGCCGGTGGAAGCGATTTCCAAGCTGTACCGCAAGCTGGACTGGACCACCGACAGCGTCGACCTGTTCGAGATCAACGAGGCCTTCGCCGTGGTGCCGATGGCGGCCATGCACGACCTCAAGATCCCGCGTGACAAGGTCAATATCCATGGTGGCGCCTGCGCACTGGGCCACCCGATCGGCGCTTCGGGCGCACGCATCATGACCACGCTGATCGGCGCGCTGCGCAAGACCGGGGGCAAGCGTGGGGTGGCGAGCCTGTGCATTGGTGGTGGCGAGGCGACTGCGGTGGGGGTCGAGATCCTGTAACGCGTTCCTTCCCGCTTGTTTTCTCCCCTCTCCCGCTTGCGGGAGAGGGAGCAAGACAGAGGCAGTTTGCTGAACCCGTGGCCGGGCGAGCCGTTTCGCGCTCCGGCCAGCCCGACAAAGGAGCACAGCCTTGCCAACCGTCCTGATCCTCGGTGCCTCGCGCGGCATCGGCCTTGAATTCGTGCGCCAGTACCGTGCCGACGGCTGGCGCGTCATTGCGGCGGCGCGTACGCCTGAAGGCGTCGGCGCATTGCAGGCGCTGGGCGCCGAAGCCCATCAGGTCGACCTGTCCGATGCCGGCGCGGTCGCGGGCCTGGGCTGGAAGCTCGACGGCGAAGCCCTCGACGTGGCGATCTACAACGCCGGCGTGCTGGGACCCCGCACCGAAGGCGCGCAACCGGTCACGCCGCAGGAATTCGACCGGGTGATGCATGTCAACGTGCTGGGCCCGATGATGGCGCTGCCGCTGCTGCTGCCCTACGTCGAAGCGGGCCAGTCCGGCCACGGCGGCGTGCTGGCGGTGCTGTCCTCGCGCATGGGCAGCATCACCGCGATGGAGCACAGCACCAGCTGGCTGTACCGCGTCAGCAAGGCCGGCGCCAATGCGGCGCTGCGCGCGGTCTCGCTCGATGCGCGCCATGCCACCTGCGTCGCGCTGCACCCGGGCTGGGTCAAGACCGACATGGGCGGCCAGGAAGCCGACCTGACCGTGCAGCAGAGCGTCAAGGGCATGCGCCAGTTGCTCGCCGGCGTCAAGCGGCGCGACAACGGCACCTTCCACAATTACGACGGCACGCCCATCCCCTGGTAAGCGCGCACGCACACTGAGCATCGAACCGACATGCTGCTGACCCCCGAACAGGAAATGATCCGCGACGCCGTGCGCCAGTTCGCGCAGGAAGTGATCGCGCCGCAGGCCGCGCAGTGGGACCGCGACAAGACCTTCCCCAAGGACGTGCACCGCGAACTGGCGGCGCTGGGCGCCTACGGCGTGGCGGTGCCGGAGGAATACGGCGGCGCCGGACTGGACTACCTGTCGCTGGCGCTGATCCTGGAAGAGATCGCGGCCGGCGATGGCGGCACCTCCACCGTCATCAGCGTCAATAACTGCCCGGTGTGCAGCATGCTGATGTCGTTCGCCGGCGAGGCGCAGAAGCAGCAGTGGCTGGTGCCGCTGGCGCGCGGCGAGATGCTGGGCGCGTTCTGCCTGACCGAGCCGCACGTGGGCTCGGATGCGTCGGCGCTGCGTACCACTGCGGTACGCGATGGCGACCACTACGTGCTCAACGGCGTCAAGCAGTTCATCACCAGCGGCCAGAACGCCGACGTGGCGATCGTGCTGGCCGTGACCGACAAGGCCGCAGGCAAGCGCGGCATCAGCGCCTTTATCGTGCCGACTTCGACCCCGGGCTACGTGGTGGCGCGGCTGGAGGACAAGCTCGGCCAGCATTCGTCGGACACCGCGCAGATCCTGTTCGAGGACTGCCGCGTGCCGGCGGCCAACCTGCTCGGCGACGAGGGCGGCGGCTACAAGATGGCGCTGTCGGGACTGGAAGGCGGGCGCATCGGCATCGCCTCGCAGAGCATCGGCATGGCGCGCGCCGCGTTCGAGGCGGCGCTGGCCTATGCCAAGGAGCGCGAGAGCTTCGGCCAGCCGCTGTTCCAGCACCAGGCGGTGCAGTTCCGCCTGGCCGAGATGGCCACCCGCATCGACGTGGCGCGCCAGATGGTGTGGCACGCCGCCGCGCTGCGCGACGCCGGCCGCCCGTGCCTGAAGGAAGCGGCCATGGCCAAGCTCTTTGCCAGCGAGATGGCCGAGCGGGTGTGCTCGGATGCGATCCAGGTGTTCGGCGGCTACGGCTACGTCAGCGACTTCCCGGTGGAGCGCATCTACCGCGACGTGCGCGTGTGCCAGATCTACGAGGGCACCAGCGATATCCAGAAGATCCTGATCGCGCGCGCGCTGGCCTAGCGATGCGCGTACGATGGGGTGTGTGCCGCGAAGGCGGCGCGCTTCCCTGATCCCCGTACCGGCAACCACAACAAGAAGGGCCCCGACATGACCGCAGCGATCGACTTCTACTTTGATTTCTCTTCGCCCTACGGCTACTTTGCCAGTACCCGCATCGACGACCTGGCGCAGAAGTACGGGCGCATCGTCGCCTGGCATCCCATCCTGCTGGGCGTGGTGTTCAAGACCACCGGCGCCTCGCCGCTGCCGCAGCTGCCGCTCAAGGGCGATTATTCGTGGCGCGATTTCGAGCGCACCGCGCGCTTCCACGGCATCGAGTACAAGCGCCCCACGCATTTCCCGCTGCCCACCACGCACGCCGCGCGTGCCATGCTGTGGCTGCAGAACCACCACGGCGATGACATCGCCGCGGCCTTTGCCAAGTCGGTGTACCGCGCGCTGTTCGTCGACGACATCAATATCGCCGAGCCGGCCGAGATCATGAAGCTGGCCGAGCCGCTGGGCGTGGACGTGCAGGCGCTGGATGCCGGCGCCACCAGCTACCAGATCAAGGACCAGCTCAAGGCCGAGATCGACGTGGCGATGGCCAAGGGCGTGTTCGGCTCGCCCTTCGTCATCATCGATGGCGAGCCGTTCTGGGGCTTCGACCGCTTCGACCAGGTCGAGGCCCACCTGAAGAGCCGCCGCCAGACTGAACTCCGGGCTGTGCCGAGCCTGGACACCAAGGAAAAGAAACCCGCATGACTGCAGCAACCCGTGGCCATTCCGGCCGATTCGATTGCGTGATCTTCGACTGCGACGGCGTGCTCGTCGACAGCGAGCCCATCGTCAACCGCGTGCTCAACCAGATGCTGAACGAGCTTGGCATCGAGATCTCGCTGGAAGACTCCACGCGCCTGTTTCTCGGCCGCGCCGTGCGCGAAGAGCTGGAGATGATCGAGCGCATGCGCGGCGCGCCGCTGCCCGAGAACTGGCTGTCGACCTGGCTGGCGCGCCGCAACGCGGTGCTGGAAGCCGAAGTCGCTGCGGTCGCCCATGTGCGCGAGGCGATTGGCAAGATCGCCGCCACCGGCATGCCGGTGTGCGTGGCGTCGGGTGCGGACCGCGTCAAGGTCAAGCTGCAACTGACCAGGACCGGCCTGGTCGAGCTGTTCCAGCAGGATGAGCGCGAGCATATCTTCTCCGCCACCGAAGTGGCACGCAGCAAGCCCGCGCCCGATGTGTACCTGCTGGCCGCGCGCACCATGGGCGTTGAGCCGGCGCGCTGCGCCGTGGTGGAAGACAGCCCGACCGGCGTGACCGCGGGCGTTGCCGCCGGCATGACGGTGTTCGGCTACGCCGAGCGCAACGATGCCGCGCTGCTGCGCGAGGCCGGCGCGGGCACCATCTTCACCGATATGCGCGACCTGCCGGAGCTGGTGGGATGACCGCGAAAGCGGCAGGCCGCCTGCCCAAGGCCGGACCGGTGCCGTGCCCGTGCGGCAGCGCGGACTATGCCGCCTGCTGCGGCCGCTTCCATCGTGGCGAGGCACTGCCGCCCAATGCCGAGGCACTGATGCGCTCCCGCTACAGCGCCTATGTGCTGAACGACATGGAATGGTTGCGGCAGACCTGGCATGCATCGACCTGCCCGGCCGACCTGTTGCCGGATACCGCCACGCGCTGGCTCGGGCTCACGGTGAAGGCGCATGCGCAGCAGGACGATGCGCATGCCGAAGTGGAGTTCGTGGCGCGCTACAAGGTAGGCGGGCGCGCCATGCGGCTGCACGAACGCAGCCGCTTTGTACGCGAGCCGCGCGCGCCTGGCGAGGCACCGCGCTGGCTCTATGTGGATGGCGACATGATCGGGGAGACATCATGAGCATCGAGAAGCGGAATGAGCCTGAGTACCTGCTGTATTGCTTTGCCCAGTCCGGCAATGCCTACAAGGTGGCGCTGCTGCTGGAGACCGTCGGCGTGCAGCGCGGCCAGCAGCTGTGGCAGCCGCGCTTCGTCGATTTCTTCAACGGCGAGACCCGCACGCCCGAATACCGCGCCATCAACGTGATGGGCGAGGTGCCGGTGCTGGAGTGCGGCGGCCAGCGCCTGTCGCAGTCCGGTGCCATCCTGGAAACGCTGGCCACGCGCCTCGATGCCTACGGCCCGCGCGACGAGGCCGAGCGCGCCGAGGTGCTGCGCTGGCTGCTGTTCGACAACCACAAGTTCACCTCCTACACCGCCACCTATCGCTTCATGCGCACCTTTGCCAGGTCGCCGGACCCGGCCGTGCTGGAGTTCTTCCGCGCGCGCTGCGAAGGCGCGTGGAACGTGCTCAACGCGCAACTGGCCGGGCGAGCGTTCCTGCTGGGCGAGCGCGCCACCATCGCGGACTTCTCGCTGTCGGGCTACGTCTTCTTCGACGACGAGATCGGCGTGCACTGGCGCAAGGAGTATCCGCATATCCACGCCTGGGCCGAGCGCATCCGTGCGCTGCCGGGCTGGAAGCACCCCTACGACCTGATGCCGGGGCACCCGCTGCCCAAGCACGCAGGCTGAGCCCGGCCGCTGGCAGGACGGCGAAAACCAATATCAAGCAGGAAGAGACACAGATGCCCACCCTGGAAACCAAACTCAACGCCCGCTCCGAATCCTTCCAGGCCAACGCCGAGTCGATGCAGGCCCTGGTGGCCGACCTCAAGGCCAGGATCGCGAAGCTGGCCGAAGGCGGCGGCGACGACGCGCGCAACAAGCACCTGTCGCGCGGCAAGCTGCTGCCGCGCGACCGCGTACAGCAACTGCTGGATCCGGGCACCCCGTTCCTGGAGCTGTCGCAGCTGGCCGCGTACGACATGTACGACAATGCCGCACCGGGCGCGGGCATCGTCACCGGCATCGGCCGCGTGGCCGGGCAGGAGTGCGTGATCGTCTGCAATGACGCCACCGTCAAGGGCGGCACCTACTACCCGATGACGGTCAAGAAGCATGTGCGCGCACAGGAGATCGCCGAGCAGAACAACCTGCCCTGCATCTACCTGGTCGATTCCGGCGGCGCCAACCTGCCCAACCAGGACGACGTGTTCCCCGACCGCGACCACTTCGGCCGCATCTTCTACAACCAGGCCAACCTGTCCAAGCAGGGCATCCCGCAGATCGCGGTGGTGATGGGCTCGTGCACCGCCGGCGGCGCCTACGTGCCCGCGATGAGCGACGAGTCCATCATCGTCAAGAACCAAGGCACCATCTTCCTGGGCGGCCCGCCGCTGGTGAAGGCCGCCACCGGCGAGGAGGTCAGCGCCGAAGACCTGGGCGGCGCCGACGTGCATACGCGCCTGTCGGGCGTGGCCGACTACTTCGCGCAGAACGACCATCATGCGCTGAGCCTGGCGCGCAATATCGTGCAGCACCTGAACCGCCGCAAGCCGGACCAGATCCGCCTGCACGAGCCGGTCGAGCCGCTCTACCCGGTGGAAGAACTGTACGGCGTGATCCCGACCGACACGCGCAAGCCCTACGACGTGCGCGAGGTGATCGCGCGCCTGGTCGACGGCTCCGAGTTCGACGAGTTCAAGGCGCGCTACGGCACCACGCTGGTGTGCGGCTTCGCGCGCATCTGGGGCTACCCAGTCGGCATCATCGCCAACAACGGCATCCTGTTCTCCGAGTCCGCGCTCAAGGGCGCGCACTTCATCGAGCTGTGCTGCCAGCGCAAGATCCCGCTGGTGTTCCTGCAGAACATCACTGGCTTCATGGTCGGGCGCAAGTACGAGAACGAAGGCATCGCGCGCAACGGCGCCAAGATGGTGACCGCGGTGGCCACCGCGCAGGTACCCAAGTTCACGGTGATCATCGGCGGCTCGTTCGGCGCCGGCAACTACGGCATGTGCGGGCGCGCGTATTCGCCGCGCTTCCTGTGGATGTGGCCGAACGCGCGCATCTCGGTGATGGGCGGCGAGCAGGCCGCCAGCGTGCTGGCCACGGTGCGCCGCGACGGCATCGAAGGCAAGGGCGGCAAGTGGAGCGCGCAGGAGGAAGAGGCGTTCAAGCAGCCGATCCGCGACCAGTACGAGCACCAGGGCCATCCGTACTACGCCAGCGCGCGGCTGTGGGACGACGGCGTGATCGACCCGGCGCAGACCCGCACCGTGCTGGGCCTGGGTCTTTCCGCCAGCCTGAACGCACCGATCGACGAGATGAAGTTCGGCGTGTTCCGCATGTAATCCCGGCCACGCCGCTACTGTCACATTACCGCCTTCCACCCCATGCGCAGCGTCGCCCGCCTGCTTTGCAGCCCAGCCCTGGTTACGGCGCTTGCCTTGCTGGCGCCGCTGTCGGGGCATGCGCAGAGCGCGAACGGCAACGGCAATCCTGCGCCGCGCATGCGCTTCCAGGAGCAGGTGGTGATGCTGCCCAAGGCGGCGATCCCGTCGCGCATCGACCTGGAGGCCACGGTATTCAAGCCGGCTGGCGATGGGCCGTTCCCGCTGGTGGTGATCAACCACGGCAAGGCGCCGGGCCGGCCCGCGATGCAGGGGCGCGCACGCTTTCCGGCGCAGAGCCTGGAATTCCTGCGCCGCGGCTACGCCGTGGTGCTGCCGATGCGGCAGGGTTTTGCGCGCTCGGGTGGCGCCTATGTGGGCGGCAGCTGCGACATCGAGACCAACGGCATGATGCAGGCCGACGATGTCGTCGCCACGCTCGACTTCATGGCCACGCAGCCCTATGTGGACATGGACCGCATTGTCGTGATCGGCCAGTCGCACGGGGGCCTGACCACGATGGCGTTCAGCACCATCGGCTATCCGGGGGTGCTGGGCGTGGTCAACTTCGCGGGCGGGCTGCGCAACCTGAACTGCGCGGACTGGGAAGAGCGCCTGGTCGATGCCTTTGCCAGCTATGGCGGCCTGGCGCGCTACCCGTCGCTGTGGGTGTACGGCGACAACGACAGCTACTGGCCGGTGCCCTTGCCCGGCCGCATGTTCAACGCCTTCAAGGCGCGCGCCACCGGTCCCGCGGCCAGATCGCGGCTGGTGGACGTGGGCGAGTTCGGCAACGACTCGCATCGCGTCTTCAGCGCGCGCGAAGGCATCCCGGTGTGGTTGCCTGAAGTCGGCAACTTCTTCCGCTCGCTGGGGCTGCCGTTCGACGCCGGGACCTGAACCGCACCAGACAACTTAATCCGCCAACGGAGCGAACCATGGAATTCACCGCCCTGACCGTCAATATCGCCAGCCACGTCGCCACCGTCACGCTGAACCGGCCCGATGTGCGCAACGCCTTCAACGAGACCGTGATCGCCGAGCTGACTGGCGCCTTCCGCGCGCTGGGCGACATGGACGAGGTGCGCGCCATCGTGCTGGCCGGCAACGGCCCTGCCTTCTGCGCCGGCGCCGACCTGAATTGGATGAAGAAGATGGCCGGCTATTCCGACGACCAGAACCGCGCCGATGCGCTGACCCTGGCGCAGATGCTGCACACCATCTGGTCGTGCCCGCGCCCGGTGATCGCGCGCATCCAGGGCGACACCTACGCCGGCGGCATGGGCCTGGTGGCCGCGTGCGATATCGCGGTGGCTGCCGAGCACGCGCACTTCTGCCTGTCCGAGGCGCGCCTGGGACTGCTGCCCGCCACCATCAGCCCGTATGTGATCCGCGCGCTGGGCGAGCAGGCCGCACGCCGCTACTTCATCACCGCCGAGCGCTTCGATGCCGCCGAGGCGCTGCGGCTGGGCTTTGTGCATGCGGTGGTGCCGGCCGAGGCTCTGGACGCCAAGGTCGCCGAACTGGCGACTGCGCTGGTGGCCAACAGCCGGAACGCCGTGCGCGAAAGCAAGCGACTGGTGCAGGACATCGCCGGGCGCGCGATCGACAACGACTTGCTGGCCGATACCGCGGACCGGATTGCAAAGATCCGGGCGTCGGAAGAGGGGCGTGAAGGGGTGAAGTCGTTCCTGGAGAAGCGCTCGCCGTCGTGGCGGCCGGCTTGAGGCAAAAGACTGGCTTACCGCTTGTTTGCTCCCCTCTTCCGCGCGCGGGAGAGGGGCTGGGGGAGAGGGCGGGCTTATGCCAAGCATGAGGCGCCTGACTTCGTGGGAAGGCCTGCCCTCTCCCCCCACCCCTCTCCCGCAGGCGGGAGAGGGGAGTTCCGTAGCAGCATGCGACAGCATGCCTCCGTAAATAAAGATTGCGTGTAGATCGCAGCACGCTAGCAACAAGAACAAGGCTTCATCATGGAAACATCCGTCAAGTTTCGCTAACGCGCCGCTAACTTGGAAATTCCATTGTCATTGCCAACCTGAAAGAGACATTCCTAACATGACCCTCCCCAACCTGTCCGCCACCGTCGCACAGCCCGGCCTTGCCGGCAACGGCGCGCGCGCGGACGGTCAACAAAGGAGGGCTACCTTGGATCACCTGTCCCTTTCCCCAGGCAGAGACGCGCAGGCACTCGGCCAGCGCAGCCGCAACGCCGTCTGGCATCCATGCACGCGGCTGCGCCCCGACGACGACGCGGTGCCGCTGGCGATCGTGCGCGGCGTCGGCCCGTGGCTGCATGATGCCGACGGCCGCCGCTATTTCGACGCCACCAGTTCGTGGTGGGTCAACCTGTTCGGCCACGCCAACCCGCGCATCAACGCCGCGCTGGCCAGCCAGCTGGAAACGCTTGAGCACGTGATGCTCGCCGGCTGCACCCATGCCCCGGCGGTGGAGCTGGCGGAGCGCCTGTCGGCGCTGACCGGCGGCGCGCTCGGCAATGTCTTCTACGCTTCGGACGGCGCCTCGGCGGTCGAGATCGCGCTGAAGATGAGCTTCCACTACTGGCGCAATACCGGCCTGCCTGCCAAGCGCGAGTTCGTCTGCCTGCGCCACGGCTACCACGGCGAGACCGTGGGCGCGCTCGCGGTGACCGACGTGGAAGTCTTCCGCGATGCCTATGATCCGCTGATCCGCCGCGCACACGTGGTGATGTCGCCCGACGCACGCCAGGCCGCACCCGGCGAGAGCGCTGCGGACGTGGCCGCCCGCGCCCTGGCGGAGCTGGAAACCCTGCTGCGCGAGCGCGCCGGCCAGATCGCCGCGCTGATCGTCGAGCCGCTGGTGCAGGGCGCCGCCGGCATGGCGATGTACGACCCGTCGTATCTGGATGGCGCGCGCGCTTTGTGCGACCGCTACCGGATCCACCTGATCGCCGACGAGATCGCGGTGGGCTGCGGGCGCACCGGCACCTTCTTCGCGTGGGAACAGTCGCGCGCCGGGGAGGCGCCGCTGCCCGCGCACCTGTGGCCCGACTTCCTGTGCCTGTCCAAGGGCATCAGCGGCGGCTACCTGCCGCTGTCGCTGGTGCTGTCGCGCCCGGAGATCCAGCGTGCCTTCGTCGCCGACGAGCTGGCCCGCAGCTTCCTGCATTCGCACTCCTACACCGGCAACCCGCTGGCCTGCCGCGCCGCGCTGGCCACGCTGGACTTGTTCGCGCAGGACGACGTGCTCGCGCGCAACCGCGAGCGCGCGCACTGGCTCGCCGACGGCATGGCCGCGCTGGCCGCCGACGCGCGCCTGCGGCACGTCCGCCAGCGCGGGCTGATCTGGGCCGCCGATGTGCGCGATGACGTCGCCGGCGCCGACTTTGCCGCGCGCTTCCATCACGCCGCGCGCGAGCGCGAGCTGCTGGTGCGCCCGATCGGCAATACGCTGTACGTGATGCCGCCCTACGTCTTCGATGCCGCGCAGGCACGCTGGCTGGGCGAGCAGATGATGGCCACGCTCGACGATGTGACCACGAGCGGGGAGGTGCGCCATGCTGCTTGAACAACTGAGGCGGGCCGCCGAACAGCGCCACGCGCTGGCCCTGACGCGCCGCCGCCGCGTTGCCCACACTGCCTGCGCGCCGCACCAGGCCGTGGGCGAGGACGGGTCCGAGCCGGAATCGCTGCTGACCTTCTGCAGCAACGACTACATGGGGCTGGCCAACCACCCGGACGTGATCGCCGCGCTGGTGGAAGGCGCGCAGCGCTATGGTGCGGGCAGCGGTGCCTCGCACCTGGTCAGCGGGCATTCGCTGGCGCACACCCAGCTGGAAGCGGAACTGGCGCGCTGGCTCGCCCCGCATATCCCGCATGCGTGCACGCTGTATTTCTGCACCGGCTACATGGCCAACATGGCGGTGCTGACCGCGCTGGGCACCGCGGGCGCCACGCTGTTCTGCGAGTCGCTCAACCATGCCTCGCTGATCGATGGGGCGCGGCTCGCGCGCGCCGACGTGCAGCGCTACCCGCATTGCGACACCGCCGCGCTGGAAGCGCTGCTGGCGGCCAGCACCAGCGAGCGCAAGCTGATCGTGACCGACAGCGTGTTCAGCATGGACGGCAATGTCGCGCCGCTGCGCAAGCTGCTGGAACTGGCCGAGCGCCATGACGCCTGGATCATTGTCGATGACGCCCACGGCTTCGGCGTGCTGGGCGAGCAGGGCCACGGCGTGCTGGAAGCGCTGGGGCTGTCGTCCGAGCGGCTGATCTATATCGGCACGCTCGGCAAGGCCGCCGGCGTGGCGGGCGCCTTCGTCGCCGCGCACGAGACCATCATCGAACACCTGGTCAACACCGCGCGGCCGTATATCTACACCACGGCCGCGCCGCCGGCAGTCGCGCATGCGCTGCTGGCCAGCCTGGCGATCATCGAAGGAGAGGAGGGCACGCAACGCCGCGCGCAACTGACGCGCTGCATCGGCATGCTGCGCGAGGGGCTGGCCCAGCTGGCTGCCATCGCGGGCTGGACGCTGGGCGACAGCGAGACCGCGATCCAGCCGCTGATCGTCGGCGACAACGGCGCCGCGCTGGCGCTGTCGGCCACGCTGGAGGCGGATGGCATCCGCGTCGGCGCGATCCGGCCGCCGACCGTGCCGGAAGGGACCGCGAGGCTGCGCATCACGCTGTCGGCCGCGCACACCGAAGACGATGTGCGGCGCCTGCTGGATGCCCTGAGCGCCGCCGTGGCGCAGCGGGAGGTCGCATGAGCACGCGTGCGCCTTTCGCCTGCTTTGTCACCGGCACCGATACCGGCATCGGCAAAACCCACGCCAGCGCCACGCTGCTGCATGCGCTCCATGCCGCCGGCTACCGCACCGCGGGCATGAAGCCCGTGGCCAGCGGCAGTGAGTGGCGCGACGGCCATTGGCACAACGACGACGTGGCGCAGCTGCGCGCCGCCAGCTCGGTGGCGGTGCCGCTGGGCCAGACCTGCCCGTTCCTGCTGCGCACCCCGTGCTCGCCGCACCTGGCCGCCGCGCACGAGGGCGTGCGCATCACGCGCGCGCCGGTCCGTGCCGCCTTCGACGCGCTGCGCCGGCAGGCCGATGCGGTGGTGGTTGAGGGCGTGGGCGGCTTCAATGTGCCGCTCGACGCAGGCGCGGTGCGCTGGAACACCGCCGACCTGGCGGTGATGCTGGCGGTCCCGGTAGTGATGGTGGTCGGCATCCGGCTCGGCTGCCTGAACCACGCCGTGCTGACCGCCGAAGCCATCCGCGCGCGCGGCCTGCCGCTGGCGGGCTGGATCGCCAACCGGGTCGACCCGGACATGCTGCTGGCCGACGAGAACATCGCCACGCTGCATGCGTCGCTGGACGCGCCTTGCCTCGGTGAATTGCCCTGGCAACTGGCGCCCGCCGCTGCCGCTGGCCGGCTCGACCTTGCGCCGCTGTTCGCCGCCGCTACCCAATACCAAGCCGAGGCCGCCGGCCTTGCTGCCTGAACCAGAATTCGCATCGATCATGACTCAAGCTCACACCGCTACCACCGTTACTACCGTTTCCGTCGATTCCCTGCGCCAGAGCGCGCGCTCGCACGCACTGCCCGATGACGCCGCGTGGCGCGTCGATGACGTTGCCGCGCTGTTCGCGCTGCCGTTCAACGACCTGCTGTTCCGCGCCCAGCAAGTGCACCGCGAGCACTTCGACGCCAATACCGTGCAGCTGTCCACGCTGCTGTCGATCAAGACCGGCGGCTGCGAAGAGGATTGCGGCTACTGCCCGCAGAGCGCGCACCACGATGCCGGCGTGAAGGCCGAAAAGCTGATGGCGCTGGACGAAGTCCTGGACGCCGCGCGCGCGGCCAAGGCCAATGGCGCCACCCGCTTCTGCATGGGCGCCGCCTGGCGCAGCCCCAAGGACCGCCACCTGGAGCCGGTGATGGACATGGTGCGCGAAGTCAAGGCCATGGGCCTGGAGACCTGCGTCACGCTGGGCATGCTCAAGGCCGAGCAGGCCCAGCAGCTCAAGGAGGCGGGGCTGGACTACTACAACCACAATCTGGATACCTCGCCTGAGTTCTACGGCAAGATCATCACCACGCGCACCTACCAGGACCGGCTCGACACCATCGGCCATGTGCGCGACGCCGGCATCAATGTCTGCTGCGGCGGCATCGTCGGCATGGGCGAGGCGCGCGAAGCGCGCGCCGGCCTGATCGCGCAGCTGGCCAATATGGACCCGTATCCGGAGTCGGTGCCCATCAACAACCTGGTCCAGGTCGAAGGCACGCCACTGGCGGGCACCGAGGCGCTGGACCCGTTCGAGTTCGTCCGCACCATTGCCGTGGCACGCATCACCATGCCGCGCGCCATGGTGCGCCTGTCCGCCGGCCGCGAGGCCATGGACGAAGCGTTGCAGGCGCTGTGCTTCATGGCCGGCGCCAATTCCATTTTTTACGGCGAAAAGCTGCTGACCACCGGCAACCCGCAGGCCGACCGCGATCGCGCCCTGCTGGCCCGCCTCGACATCCGCGCAGAGGGCTACGCGGGATGACGAGGTAAGGAAGCCCACCGGTAATCAGCTGGCTCGCCGTCCTGTCGAAAAACTAGGAGGAGCCATGTTCAGCAAGATCCTGATCGCCAACCGCGGTGAAATCGCCTGCCGCGTGGCCGCCACCTGCCGCCGGCTCGGCATCCGCACCGTCGCGGTGTACTCGGATGCCGACGC